>DASTTC010000276.1:0-2733 GCA_035760345.1 Burkholderiales bacterium
CGAATCCACGGACATCGTGCGCCTCGCGCAGTCGATGGGCTGCGAGGGGGCGGAAGTGTCAAGCGCGCCGGCCCTGGAGCGCCTGCTCGCGGCAAGACGGCCGAAGGACCGGCCGCTGGTCGTCGGGGCGCAGATCGACCCCGCCCAATACACGCAGCAGTTCTGAAGCCTCAGTCGGCGCGCGCCCCCGACACCTTCACGACCTCGGCCCAGCGCGCCACCTCCTCGCGCAGCGTTTTCGAGAACTCTTCGGGCGTGCTGCCCACCGGGTTGGCGCCCTGCTCGAGCATGCGCTTGCGCACTTCCGGGTCGCGCGTCGCACGGATAATGCCGTCGGCGACCTTCTGCACGATCTCGGGCGGCGTTTTCGCCGGCGCGAGCACGCCGTACCACACCGAGACTTCGACGCCCTCGACGCCCGCTTCCTTCGTCGTCGGCACGTCCGGCAGCTGCGGGTCGCGCTGGGCGGCCGCCGTGGCGAGCGCGCGCAGCCGGCCGGACTTCACGTGGCCCTGGATGGCTGTGACGTTGGCGAACGAGAGGTCCACCTCGCCGGCGATGAGCGCGGTGAGCGAGGGCGCCGAGCCCTTGTAGGGGATATGGACGATGTAGGTGCCGGTGCGCAGCTTGAACAGCTCCGCGGCGAGGTGCTGCGTGGTGCCCACGCCCGCCGAGGAGTAGTTGAGCTTGCCGGGCGACTTGCGCGCCAGGGCGACCAGGTCCTGCACGTTCCCCGCGGCGAGCTTCGCGTTCACCACCAGCACGTTCGGGCTCTCGGAGAACATGGACACGGGCGCGAAGTCGCGCAGCGTGTCGAACGGCAGGTTGCGGAACAGCGACATGTTGATCGCGATCGTGGCGGTGTTGATGAGCAGCGTGTAGCCGTCGGGCGCGGACCTGGCGACGAAGTCGTTGGCGATGTTGGTGCTCGCGCCGGGCTTGTTCTCGACGACCACGGGCTGGCCGAGGAATTCCGCGAGCTTGGGCTGGAGAATGCGCGCGTTGATGTCCACGCCGCCGCCGGGCGGGAAGCCGACGATGAGGCGTACGGGGCGAGTGGGATAGGACTGCGCGGCGGCCGCCGCGGCGGCGCACAGCAGGACGGCGAAGGCGAGCAGGCGGGGCATCATGCGGTCTGCCTTTCTGGCCGATCAGGACACCGGTTCAGCTTACACCGGATTCGCGCTGCGCCGCGTATACCAGCCGGTACGCGGCGCGCTGCGCGAACTGCGCCGGGCGCAGGGCGGCCTCGAGGGCCGCGAGAATTGCCACCGCCTCCTCGAGCTCGTTCGTATCGACGAGCGCCGCCCAGGCGACGCTCGCGTCGCCGCCGCGCAGCGCGCCCTCGGCCGTGGACCGCGCGACCAGGGCCGGGTCTTCGGGCAGCAGCCAGCGGCAGCGCAGCGTGCCGGGCCGCTGCAGCAGGTCGGAGAACAGTTTTCCAATCGGCGCCGCGGGAACCTCGCCTGCGCCGGCGAGCGTCGCCAGGTGGCCGCCTTCGGGCAATCCTTGCTGCAATTCAAGGCGGCAGACCGTACGCGACATGTTGCGGTAGGTAGGCATGATCACGCGCGTGCGCGGCGAGGGCGTCTCCAGGCGCGCGCGGTAGGCGGCGGACGACAACACCGCCGGCGTGCGCGTGCGGTACAGGCTCAGGAACTGCCGGCCTTCGCCGGCGGCGAGGCGGTAGCGGTTCGCCGACAGGAATCCCTCTACACTCAGGCGCTCGGCGTGGTGTTCGATGTTGTACCAGTGGGACACCTCCGCCTCCTTGCCGGAAACGACGTCGTGCCAGATGGCGAGCATTCCCTCGGGGGCGGGCGGCGGCATACCGGGAGCATAGGCGAGGCGGGCCTCGCGCGGAAATGCCGTTTCGCCCCGTCTTGCGATAACTTCTCGTTCCCGGACCCCGGAGCAGGCCCATGATCCCGAAGCGCAGGGTGGCATGAGATGACGGAACGCTACGACGTGGTGGTAGTGGGCGCGGGCAACGCCGCGTTCTGCGCCGCGCTCGCCGCAAGGGAGAAGGCGAAGAAGGTGCTGGTGCTCGAGCGCTCGGGCGAGGACGAGGCGGGCGGCAACTCGCGCTTTACCGCGGGGTTGATGCGCGTGGCCTACGCCGGCGTGGAAGACCTCAAGCGCGCGATACCGGACCTCACGCCCGAGGAGATCGCGCGCACCGATTTCGGCACCTACACCGAGGAGCAGTTCCTCGACGACATGGCGCGCGTGACCGAGTTCCGTTGCGACCCGGACCTCACCGAGATCCTGGTGAAGCGCAGTCTCGCCACGGTCGAATGGATGCGCACGAAAGGCGTGCGCTTCACCGCGGCCTGGGGCCGGCAGGCGTTCAATATCGGCGGCCGCTTCAAGTTCTGGGGCGGGCTCACGGTGGAAGCGGTGGGCGGCGGGCCCGGCCTGGTCGAATCGCTGACGAATGCCGCAAAGAAGTACGGCATCGAGGTGTGGTACTCGGCGCGCGCGACGGGGCTCATCGTCGACGACGAGGGCGTGAAGGGCGTGCGCGTGAAGCGCAACGGCAAGACCGTGGAAGTGCGCGCCAAGAGCGTGGTGCTCGCGGCGGGCGGCTTTCAGGCGAATCCCGAGTGGCGTGCGCGCTACCTCGGGCCCGGCTGGGAGCTCGCCAAGGTGCGCGGCACGCGCTTCAACACCGGCGACGTGATCCGCATGGCGATCGACGCGGGCGCTGCGCCCGCGGGCAACTGGTCCGGC
>DASTTC010000277.1:0-4008 GCA_035760345.1 Burkholderiales bacterium
CACGGTGAGTACCGGGGTTCGAATCCCCGTGGGGACGCCAGTCTCAGGCCGCGAGCTTCAGCGGCTCCAGCTTCGGCCCGCGCTTCTTCGATGCGCGCCAGACGAGCGCACCTCTATCGCCTGACAAGGGAGGAGGAATGAGGATTTCCCCGAAATCGCCAACCCTTGGCTTGCTGTTCCTGATGGCGCCGCTCGCTGCGCTCGCGCAGACGGCACCGGAGGATTACACGCTCGTCGGCGTCGCGCTGCGCTCCCGGCCGGCCTATGACGGGTCCGAATCGCAGCGCACCGATGTCATTCCGGTGCTGAGGTATTTCGGCAAGCCCTGGTTCGCGCGCACGACGCAAGGCGTGCTGGAGGGCGGGGCGCGCTGGGCGCTCGCGCCGGGCGTGGACGCCGGCGTGCAACTGGCCTACGAGGAGGGGCGCAAGACGAGCGAGTCGGCCCTGCTCACGGGCCTGGGTCTTTCGGACATTGATCCCGGTGTGTCGCTTGGAGCGCACGTCGAATGGGATTTCAAAGTCGGACCGGCGCCGGTCGGTCTGCTCGGGCGCGTGCGCCAGCACACGGACTCGGACCGCGGCGCTCAGGCGGACCTGCGCCTGAACGTGGGCTTGCTTGCCAGCGGCGGCCTGCTCGTCGGCGCATTTGCGCAAGCCACCTGGGCCGGCTCGAAATCGGTTGAGTCCTTCTATGCCGTCAGCAACGCCAGTGGTGGCTTGCTGCACTCCAGCCTCGGCCTACTGGGCTCGTATGACTTGTCTCGCCGCTGGATGGCGGTGGCGGGCGTGCAGGCAAGACGACTTCACGGCGACGCCGCGGGCAGCCCGATCAGGGAGAGCGATTCGAGCTACTCCGTCAATGTGGGCCTGGCGTACCGCAGGTAGATTCAGGCGCGGACCACATTGAGCTTTATCCAATCCCCGACATCCTCGACCGTGACGCCGGAGGTCGCTACGGCATCGCGAATATCCTGTTGGGCACAGCCGAAGTATTTTGCCCAGGCACGAAGCTCGGCCGGCTTTCTGATGTTGACGAGCTGACGTTCACGCTTGCCACGCTTGACAGGCATCGCATCTCCCCTCTTGCTTCCCTACACGCTGTTAGATTACACCTGTAATCTTTACCCTCGCGCTATGTTCGCTAGCGGACATTGATGTTGGAGTCGCCCACGACATGATCTGGCTCGCTTTCAGCATTGGAGTGATCGTCGCCATCGGCTGCCTGTGGTGGTTCGCCATGCAGCGGCGAAAGCGCCCGCCGCCCAAGCCCACGCGCTCCTACCGCGAGTGGAAGGACTAGGCGTTGCGGATCAGCTTCTCGAAATCGTCGTCGACGCCGAGCGCGTAGCGCGCCATGTCGTCGATCGACGCCTTGAACGACGCCGTGTCGAGCCGCACCGTGAAGCGGCCGAAGCGGCGCACGTTGATCAGCTCGAGGGTGGCGGTCAATGCCTCGTAATCGGCCCGGATGTTGACGTCGCAGGGCAGCGCCCCGGCGACCACGAACTGCACCGGGCGCTCCTGGCCGGTGCTGCGCGCGCGCTGCTGGAACTCCACGCCCAGCAGCTTCAGGTACTGCTCGCAGCGGCCGACGTCCTCCCCGAGCAGCATGAACTTCGGCGGCTCGGCCGGGCGCACCCAGTAGCGGAACTGGATCTGCGCGCACAGCTCCTTGTTCCCGGGCAGCTTGAGCGTGCGGTTGGCGACCGCCGGCTGGGTGAGCGTCACCGAGGGCAGCTTGCCGACGTAGATGAATTCGTAGGGCGCGCCCGCGTGCGGCTGGTGCGCCTTCATCTCCTTGCCGAACTCGGTCAGGTACTGCAGCGCCGCGCGCATCGCGGCGTCGAGCGCCGCCATCGCCTTCGGCTTCGCCTCTGCCTGCGCCTCTGCCTGCGCCTTCCTGAACGCCGCCTGCTGGCGCATGATCTCCACGGCCTCCATGCGGCGCGTGGTGGTCATCCACTTCGGGTCCTTCTCGGGCGCGCCGTGCTCGCCACGCTCGAACGCCTGGCGCTTGCGTTCCTCGGCCGTGCCCCACTCGTACAGCGCCTGCTCCTTCTTGAGGCGCGCCGCCTCCTCCGCGCGCACGCGCTGCGCCTCCTGCGCCTCGAAGTCCTTCGCGAACTGGTCGAGATCGCCGATCAGCTGGTTGCGCATCATCTGCGCCTCGGCCTCGGCCGCCGGCGGCCGCAGGGTCTGCTGCGGCTCGGTCTTGGCGAACTCGGTGCCGCCGCCGAGGCTGTGGTAGTTGCGCAGGTCGGCGGCGAACTCGCCCGCGCTCTGGTAGCGGTCCTGCGGCCGCTTGGCGAGCGCGCGGTCCATGATGCGGTCGAACCCGGCCGGGATCCCGGCGTCGATCTGCCTGAGCGGCGTATGCGGCTCGCCGGCGATGCGCTGCATGAGCGCGAACACGGTGGTGTCGCCCGGCCACACGAACGGCGTGCGCCGCGTGAGCACTTCGTAGAGCACCACGCCGAGCGAGAACACATCGGCGCGCGCGTCGATGGGCTGGCCGAGCACCTGCTCGGGGGCCATGTAGCGCGGCGAGCCGAGCGCCGAGCCGTGCTGCGTCACGTCGGAGGCGGGCACGTAGGCGACGCCGAAATCGGTGAGCTTGGCGCGCCCGGTGCGCGACACCACCACGTTGGCCGGCTTCACGTCGCGGTGCACGATCGAATGCTGGTGCGCATGGTGCAGCGCGTCGGCCACCTGGGCGATGATGTCGGCGGCGCTATGGAAGGCGATGCGCTCGCGCTCCTTCAGCAGCTGATGCAGCGAGGGCCCTTCGAGCAGCTCCATCGCGATGTAGGCGGCGCCGCCCTCCTCGCCCACGTCGAAGATGGTGACGATGTTGGGGTGGCTGAGGCGGCCGGCCGAGCGCGCTTCGCGCAGGAAGCGCACGCGCACCTCGCCGGCGACGTCATCCGGCAGGTCGGCGTGCAGCGTCTTGAGGGCGACCTCGCGCTCGATGACCGGATCGACGGCGCGGTACACGACGCCCATGGCGCCGCGGCCCAGCTCTCCCAGGATGCGGTACCGACCGAGCGTCTTTAATCCCACTGTCCGGCCCTTTCTCTGGCCCGCAGCATACTCGTTCGCGGTTGCCTTGGCCTCGGGGCTCAGGCGGCGCCGGTCTGGCCGAGCGCGCGGAGCACTGCACCGAAGCGATCTCGCGCGGCCTGCGCATGGCCCTCGGCATTCAATCCCTCGGCGCTCGTGATCCGCGCGGGCGCGTCGCTTCGGCCCGACTCGCGGTAGGTGACATTGGCAGCGGTTTTCTGCGCGGGGAGCGGGGTCGTCATGGGGCGTTTATAGCATGCTGCACGGGTAGAATCCCCCCCCATGAGCGCTGCCGCCGACCCCGTCGCCCTGACCAGGGACCTGCTGCGTTTCGACACCGTGAACCCGCCGGGGCGCGAGGGCGACTGCGCGCGCTTCGCCGGCGCGCTGCTCACCGACTGGGGCTACCAGGTCGACTATCACGACTACGAAGACGGGCGCACCAGCGTCGTCGCGCGCGCCGGCGGCTCGCAGCGCAAGGACCCCCTGTGCCTCACCGGGCACCTGGATGTCGTGCCGCTCGGCAGCCGCGCGTGGTCGAAGGACCCGTTCGCGGGCGAGTCCGACGGCGACCGGCTCTACGGCCGCGGCGCTTCCGACATGAAGGCGGGCGTGGCCGCGATGCTGCTGGCCGCGAAGAGCTTCGCCGGCAAGCTCGCCGGCACGCCGGGCGTGGTGCTGGTGCTCACCGCGGGCGAGGAGAACGGCTGCATCGGCTCGCGCCACCTGGCCGAGCTGCCGCAGCTGATGGGCCGCGCCGGCGCCATCGTGGTGGGCGAGCCGACCTCCAACTATCCGCTGGTCGGCCACAAGGGCTCGCTCAAGTTCCACGCGCGCTTTCACGGCGTGTCGGCGCACGGCTCGATGCCGCACCTGGGCGACAACGCCATCTACAAGGCGGCGCGCGCCACCGCGAAGCTGGAGGGCTTCGACTTCGGCGTGCCCG
>DASTTC010000278.1:0-3663 GCA_035760345.1 Burkholderiales bacterium
GTCGGGGCGGCGCAAGATCACGCAGTACACGCGCTACGGAACGCTGGTCCTGGCGTTGTTTCAGGCGACCGGGATCTCGGTGGCGCTGGAATCGCAGCCCGGGCTGGTGCTGGAAGCCGGCCTGATGTTCCGCATCACGACCGTCACCACCCTGGTCACCGGCACCATGTTCCTGATGTGGCTGGGCGAGCAGATCACCGAGCGCGGGCTGGGCAACGGCATCTCGATCATCATCTTCGCCGGCATCGCCGCCGGGCTGCCGAGCGCCATCGCCGGCACCCTGGAGCTGGTGCGCACCGGCGCCATGCACCCGCTCACCGCGCTGCTGATCGCGGTTGCCGTGGTGGTGGTCACAGCGGTGGTGTGCTTCGTCGAGCGCGGCCAGCGCAAGATCCTGGTCAACTACGCCAAGCGCCAGGTGGGCAACCGCGTGTACGGCGGCCAGAGCTCGCACCTGCCGTTCAAGCTCAACATGGCCGGCGTCATCCCGCCGATCTTCGCCTCGTCGCTGATCCTGTTCCCGGCCACCCTGCTCGGCTGGTTCGGCTCCGCGGAAGGCATGGTCTGGCTGCGCGACATCGCGGGCACGCTGAGCCCGGGGCAGCCGATCTACGTGCTGATTTACGCCGGACTCATCGTTTTCTTCTGCTTCTTCTACACGGCGCTGCAGTACAACCCGAAGGAGACCGCGGACAACCTGAAGAAATCGGGCGCCTTCGTACCCGGGATCCGGCCGGGGGAGCAGACCGCCCGCTACCTGGAGAAGATCCTGACGCGGCTTACGCTGGCGGGCGCGATCTACGTGACGCTGGTGTGCCTGCTGCCCGAGTTCCTGATCCTGCGCTGGAACGTGCCGTTCTACTTCGGCGGCACGTCGCTGCTGATCATCGTCGTGGTGACGATGGATTTCATGGCACAGGTGCAGGCTTACGTCATGACGCACCAGTACGAGAGCCTGTTGCGCAAGGCGAACTTCAAAGGCGGGCTGCCCGTTCGTTGACGGGCGGCGCAACCAAGGAGCAGCACGATGAAAGTGATGGCATCGGTCAAGAAGATCTGCCGCAAGTGCAAGATCGTTCGGCGCAAGCGCGTGGTGCGCGTCATCTGCTCGGATCCACGCCACAAGCAGCGTCAAGGTTGATAAGGCCTTGACGAAACAGGTATAATCGTCGGTTTCCCCGGGGACGTTCCATGGCACGAATTGCAGGCATCAACATTCCGAATCACCAGCATGCGGAGATCGCGCTCACCGCGATCTACGGCGTGGGCCGCGCGCGCGCGCGGGCGCTGTGCGCCGCTGCGGGTGTGGCGCAGACCCGCAAGATCAAGGACCTGAGCGACGCCGAGATGGAGCGGCTGCGCGAGCAGGTGACGCGCCTTTCGCTCGCGGGGGATCTGCGCCGCGAAGTGTCGATGTCGATCAAGCGCCTCATGGACCTCGGCTGCTATCGGGGCGCACGCCACCGCAAGGGCCTGCCGGTGCGCGGCCAGCGCACCCGCACCAACGCTCGCACGCGCAAGGGGCCGCGTAAAGCCGCCATCAAGCTCAACATCCAGGCCGGCAAGGCCGCGTAACCGGGGACCGAGATCATGGCAAGCAGGACTACCCCATCCCCGCAGCAGTTGAACCAGGCGGCGTCGGCGCGTACGCGCAAGAAGGTGAAGAAGAACGTCGCCGAAGGCATTGCCCACATTCACGCCTCGTTCAACAACACCATCGTCACCATTACCGATCGGCAGGGTAACGCGCTCGCCTGGGCCACCTCGGGGAACGCCGGCTTCAAGGGTTCGCGCAAATCCACGCCGTTCGCGGCGCAAGTCGCCGCCGAGCGCGCGGGCCGCGCCGCCCAGGAATGCGGCGTGAAGAACATCGAAGTGCGCATCAAGGGCCCGGGACCGGGCCGCGAGTCGGCGGTGCGCGCGCTCAACGCGATCGGGTTGAAGATCGGCAGCATCGCCGACGTCACTCCGGTTCCGCACAACGGCTGCCGCGCGCCCAAGCGCCGGCGGGTCTGAACGGATAGGCAAGGAGAACGCATGGCCAGAGATCTCGACGCCAAGTGCCGCCAGTGCCGCAGGGAGGGCGAGAAGCTGTTCCTCAAGGGCGAGAAATGCTTCACCGACCGCTGCGCGGTCGAGCGGCGCAGCTACGCACCGGGGCAGCACGGACAGAAAAGCGGCAGCCGCATGTCCGATTTCGGCAAGCAGCTGCGCGAGAAGCAGAAGTTGCGCCGCACCTACGGCGTGCTGGAGCGGCAGTTCCGCAACACCTATGCCGAAGCGTCCCGCTCGAAAGGCGTGACCGGCGAGCGGCTGCTGCAGCTGCTGGAAACGCGGCTGGACAATGTCGCCTACCGGATGGGATTCGGCGCGTCGCGCACCGAGGCCCGGCAGGTGGTGCGCCACAACGGCATCCTGGTCAACGGCAAACGCGTGAACATTCCGTCCTACCAGGTGCGTCCGGGCGACGTGATCGAGGTGGCCAGCAAGGCGAAAGCGCAGCTGCGCATCAAGGCGGCAAGCGACGCCGCGGCAGGCCGCGGATTCCCCGAGTGGATGGAGGTGGATGCCAAGGCAATGAAAGGCACCTTCAAGTCCCTGCCGGCGCGCGTCGACCTGCCCTCCACGGTCAACGAGAGCCTGATCATCGAGCTTTATTCGAAGTAACGGGAAAAAATGAACATGGCGCAATCCGGATTTCTCAAGCCGCGCATCGTCGACGTGCAGAACCTGTCGGCGTCGCATGCCAAGGTCACCATGGAGCCCTTCGAGCGCGGCTACGGCCACACGCTCGGCAACGCGCTGCGGCGCGTGCTGCTGTCTTCCATGCCGGGCTATTCCCCCACCGAGGTGCAGATCGCCGGCGTGGTGCACGAGTACTCGACGCTGGACGGCGTGCGCGAGGACGTGGTCGACATCCTGCTCAACCTCAAGGGCATCGTTTTTCGCCTGCATAACCGGCAGGAGGCGATTCTCAGCCTGAAGAAGAAAGGCGAAGGACCGGTGACGGCGGCCGACATCGAGCCCTCGCACGACGTCGAGATCGTCAATCCGGAGCATGTCATCGCGCACCTTTCGGCCAGCGGCAAGCTCGAGATGCAGATCAAGGTGGAGGCGGGCCGCGGCTACGTGCCGGGCAACATGCGCTTCCTGCCGGAAGAGACCAAGGGCATCGGCCGCATCATCCTGGACGCCTCGTTCAGTCCCGTGCGGCGCGTGTCCTACGCGGTGGAGTCGGCGCGCGTCGAGCAGCGCACCGACCTCGACAAGCTGATCATGGACATCGAGACCAACGGCTCGATCGAGCCCGAAGAGGCGATCCGGTACGCGGCGCGTGTCCTCGTCGACCAGTTGTCGGTGTTCGCGCAACTGGAGGGCACGGCAATGCCCACGGAAGCGCCCAAGTCGCCCACGGTGGACCCGATCCTGCTGCGCCCGGTCGACGACCTCGAACTGACCGTGCGCTCGGCCAACTGCCTGAAGGCCGAGAACATCTACTACATCGGCGACCTGATCCAGAGGAGCGAAACCGAGCTGCTGAAGACGCCGAACCTGGGCAGGAAGTCGCTCAACGAGATCAAGGAAGTGCTCGCTTCGCGCGGGCTGACGCTGGGCATGAAGCTGGAGAACTGGCCGCCGGCCGGGCTCGAGCATCACCGCGGA
>DASTTC010000279.1:0-9228 GCA_035760345.1 Burkholderiales bacterium
GCTCACGCGGCCTCCTCGAGGCGCGCGTCGGCGCTCTGGAACGCGGCGCGCAGCGCCACGCGGTCGACCTTGCCGCTTTCGTTCCTCGGCAGCGCCTCGCAGCGCAGCCAGCGCGCGGGCAGCATGTAGGCGGGCAGCAGCCCGGCGAGGCCCGCGCGCAGCGCGCGCGGCGTGGTGCCGGGCGCCGGGGCGTAGGCGCAGCAGATGAGCGAGCCCTGGAAGCCCTCGGAGGCGATGGCGACCACGGCGCTCTCGCGCAGCCCGGGCAGCGTGTGCAGCGCGGCCTCGATCTCGCCGAGCTCGATGCGATAGCCGCGGCACTTGATCTGCGTGTCGGCGCGGCCGAGGAAGTACACCAGGCCGTCGCGGCCGAGACGCGCGAGGTCGCCCGTGCGGTACATCCGCTCGTGCGGCCGGCCGGGGCGCGGCACGAAGACCTGCGCGGTACGCGCCGGATCGCGCCAGTAGCCCGGGCTGAGGCCCGCGCCGGCGATGTAGAGCTCGCCCGTGTCGCCCGGCGGCACGGGCCGGCGCCGCGCGTCGAGCACCAGCAGCGCCTCGCCCGGGATCGCGGTGCCGATGGGCAGCGGCGCGCGCTCGTCCTGCGGGCAGCACGGCACGTCGTACCAGCTGCTGGAGATGGTGGTCTCGGTGGGGCCGTACAGGTTGGTGAAGCGCACGTGCGGCAGGCGCTGCATCCAGTAGCGCAGCGTGGGGGTGGGCAGCACTTCGCCCGCGAACAGCACGCGGCGCAGCGACGGCAAGTCGCCTTGCGCCACGACGTCGAACTTGGCCATCAGATTGAGCGCCGCCGGCACCGAGAACCACTGCGTGAGCCGCGCCTCGCGCATCAGCTGCGCGAGCTTGTGCGGCAGCAGGTTGAGCTCCGCCGGCACCAGGTGCAGCTCGGCGCCCGACCACAGCGCGCCGTAGATGTCGAAGGTGGAGATGTCGAAGCGCAGCGGCGCGTGCTGCGACAGCCGGTCGGCGCTGGTGATGCCGAAGTGCGCGCAGGCCCAGCGCAGGAAGTGCGCCACGCTGGCGTGGGCGAGCATCACGCCCTTGGGCGCGCCGGTGGAGCCCGAGGTGAACAGGATCAGCGCGAGGTCCGCGGTGGCGGCGGCGCAGCGCGGCGCGTGCGCCGGCTGCGCGGCAAGATCGGCAAGCGAGAAGTCCGGCGCGGGGTCCGCGGGCGCGCGGGCCGCGTCGTCGAGCCAGCCGATGCGCGGCGGCCGGGCGAGGCCGGCCTGCGCCAGGGTCTCATGCAGCTTTGGCCCGACGCGGCCGGCGGCGAGCAGGAAGCGGCAGTCGGCCACCTGCAGCATGCGCGCCTGGCGCGCGGGCGGGCCATCGGGGTCCATCGGCACGTAGGCCGCCCCGGCCTTCAGCGCACCGAGCATCGCGACGATGGCCGTGGGCGACTTCGGCATGGCGAGCGCCACGCGATCGCCCCTGGCGCAGCCGGCGGCGCGCAGCAGGTGCGCGAGGCGGTTGCTGGCGACTTCCAGCTCGCCGTAGGACAGCCGCTCGCCGGCGCAGGCGACGGCGAGGCTTTGCGGCCGCGCCTGCGCCTGCGCGCTCACGCCGTGGTGCAGGAGCGCGCTCATGCCGCGAGCCGGCGCGCGACGGCGCGCTCGAACACGGTGCCGACGTGCTGCAGGTCCTCGCGGCTCGCGGGCACGTCGAGGATGAAGGTGCGGTAGCCCGCCTCGAGATAGCGCCCGAGCTCGCCCGCCACCTGCGCGTGGCTGCCGACGAGGAACGGGCACACCGCCTTGTAGTTCTCGAACGGCCCCAGCCAGTAGGGGTCGCGCCCGGCCGGCGCGCCGCGCGCGGCGCGCTCGGCGAGCTGCCGGCGCCAGACCGAGTCCGAGACCTTGGTCGCGAGCTGGTGCGCGAGCTGGCCCTTGCGGTCGGCGGGGTAGCGCTCGTTCGCCACCGCCCAGGCCTCGTCCTCCGTGTCGCGCGCGATGATGCCGATGCGGATGCCGCGCGGGTGCGCGCCGCCCGTAGCGCACTCGGCGGGCGGCGGCGGGTACTCGATCGCGGTGGCGCCCAGCTCGCGCGCGGCCTGCGCGCCCGCCGGCGAGGAGCCCGAGAGCATCAGTCCCGGGCGCAGCGCTTCGGCAACGGGCGGCGCGAGCCTCAGGTTGGCGACCCGGTAGTAGCGGCCTTCGAAGCTCAGGGGCTGCGCCGAGCCGAGCAGGCGCTGCACGAGCGTGGTGTACTCAAGGAGGCGCGCGTAGCGCTCGTCGTGCGGCGTGGTGTCGTTCAGCGCGGCGAGGTCGTTCTTGAAGCCGCCGGCCACCATATTGAGATGCAGGCGCCGGCCGTGCAGGCAGGCGAGCGAGGCCACCATCTTCGCGACGCTGTACGGGTGCATGTATACCGGCTGCACCGCGACCAGCGGCGCGAGGCGCGAGCTGGCCTCGATCAGCACCTGCGCGACGAGCCAGGGATCGAGCTGCGCGTTGTCGGTGACCACCAGCGCGCCGGTGCAGCCGGCGTCTTCGCTCAGGCGCGCGAACTCGCGCAGGCGCGCGCTCCAGGCGCCGGGCTGCGCCGGATCGAGCGGCGGACAGGTGGAGAAGATCTCCAAGCCGTGCATGGCCGCCACCGTAGCCGCGCGCCGCGGCGCGTTCCATCGCCCGAGCGCGCGCGCTCTGGTCCGTTCGGCTCATGCGCGCCCGGCGCGCGCCGTTCCCCCGTGCCGTCGCCGCGCGGCGACGCCGCGGCGTAGCCCGAGCGAACTATCGCGCGTCCTCGCTGCGCCACACCGCGGGACGCGCGCGTCGGCTAGGCTGCGCGCATGGTGACGGCCCCGCGCGACAAGGATGCGGAACCGGCCCCCGAGGAGGACCGGCGGCCGGCGCCCGCGCGCGAGCGCCGCCCGGCGATGAGCTTTCGCATCAGCCTCGAGCCGGAGTTCCTGCGCGCGGAGCTCACGCACCGCGAGACCGTCGACGAGATGCTGCAGTTCCTGCGCGCGGTGGTGCGCAACAGCTTGCGCTGCCCGCGCGTGCTGATCAGCGTGCGCGCCTCGCACCCGCTGTTCCACGTCGAGCGCGACGGCCTGGTCGAGTTCCTGCGCCAGATCGCGCAGGTGCCGCAGCACCGCATCGCGCTGCTCGCCGACGCGCCCGACCTGCAGGCTTCGCACGAGTACCTGGAGCTGATCGCGCGCCAGCGCGGCGTGCGCGTGCGCAGCTTCCGCAGCGAGGCCGAGGCCGTGCAGTGGTTCGCCGACCGGCGCGCGCCGGAAGAGCGCCGCGCGGGGGGCGAGCGGCGCCAGGGCAACGGGAGCTCAAGCGCGCCGGAGCGGCGCCGCGGCGCCGACCGCCGGCAGATGCTGCGGCGCGCGCCGGGCGCCGCATGAGGCGCCGCGGAGCGCTGCGCCAGGTGCCTGCACTTTGTTTGGCCCGGTCCCGGGCTGGTAACAGCGGGCTGGCCACCTGACTCCGACGCCTTGCCGTGTAGCGATGCCGCTACACGTGTCGCCACTATCCTACGCGCGCGATTCCGGCGCAAGCGCAACGCCATAGTCCGTTCGGCGCATGCCGGTGCGCTATATACTGCGCCGGCGCGCTCCGAGGATCCAAAAGTGAAAATACTCATCGCGGACGATCACCCGATCGTCCGACACGGGGTCAAGCAGGTGCTGGCCGAAGACCCCGACATGGAGATCGTCGCCGAGGCCCGCGACGGCGACGAGGCGCTGCGCCTGGCGCGCGAGCGCGACTGGGACGTGGCGATCCTCGACTTCTCCATGCCCGGGCGCAGCGGCTTCGACCTGCTCGCCGACCTGCGCCGCGAGTTCCCCGCCCGCCCGGTGATCATCCTCAGCATCCACGCCGAGCAGATGCACGCCGCGCGCGTGCTGCGCGCTGGAGGCGCCGGCTACCTCAACAAGTCGAGCGCGCCGCAGGAGCTGGCGCGCGCCGTGCGCAAGGTGGCGGCCGGCGGCCGCTACGTGAGCGCCGCGCTCGCCGAGCTGCTGGCCAACGACGTGGCGGGCGACCCCTCGCGCGCGCTGCACGAGCAGCTCTCCGACCGCGAGTACCGCGTCATGTGGCTGCTCGCCTCCGGGCGGCAGATCAACGAGATCGCGCGCGACATGCAGCTGCGACCGAGCACGGTGAGCACCTATCGCACGCGCGTGTTCCAGAAGCTGCACCTGCGCAACAACGCCGAGCTGGTGCAGTACGCGGTGCGCAACCAGCTGGTCGAGTAGCACGGCCGAGCCGTGGACGACGCGCCCAAGGCCAACATCCTGCTGGTCGACGACGAGCGGCGCAACCTGCTCGCGCTGCGCGAGCTGCTCGCCGGCCTGGGCGAGGAGCTGCTGCTCGCGCACTCGGGCGAGGAGGCGCTGCGCCTCGCGCTGCAGCGCGACTTCGCGGTGGTGCTGCTCGACGTGCGCATGCCGCGCATGGACGGCTTCGAGACCGCGCGGCTGCTGCGCGGTCGCGAGCGCTCGCGGCTCACGCCGGTCATCTTCCTCACCGCGGCGGCCGACGAGCTGGAGTCGGTGTTCCGCGGCTACGAGGTGGGCGCGGTCGACTACCTGGTCAAGCCCCTGGTGCCCGAGGTGCTGCGCTCCAAGGTGGCGGTGTTCGTCGAGCTGCACCACAAGGGCGCGGCGCTGGCGCGCGAGATCGCCGAGCGCCGCCGGGCCGAGGAGCAGCTGCGCGCGCTCGCTGCGCGCCAGCTCTCGGTGCGCGAGGAGGAGCGCGCCGACATCGCGCGCGAGATCCACGACGAGCTGGGCCAGGTGCTCACCGGGCTGAAGATGGACGTCGCCTGGCTCGATGCGCGGTTGGCGGACGCGGCGCTGCGCGCCAAGGCCGGCGAGATGTCCGCGCACATCGAGGCGACCATCCGCACGGTGCGGCGCATCGCCACCGGGCTGCGCCCCGAGGTGCTCGACGACATGGGGCTGGTGGCGGGCATCGAGTGGCAGGCGCGCGAGTTCCAGAAGCGCACCGGCATCCGCTGCCGCTTGCAGCTGCCGCCGGAGGGCGCGCACTACGACGGCGAGCTCGCCATCACCACCTTCCGCATCTTCCAGGAGATCCTCACCAACGTCGCGCGCCACGCCCAGGCGACGCGCCTGGAGGTCGAGCTGCGCGCCGAGGACGGGCGCCTGGTGCTCGCGGTGGCCGACAACGGCGTGGGCATCGCCGCCGCGCAGGCGAACGGCCGGCGCTCGCTCGGGCTGCTCGGCATGCAGGAGCGGGCGCTGCGCCTGGGCGGGGAGCTCAGCATCGAGGGCGCGCCCGGCAAGGGCACGCGCGTGCGGCTCGCGCTGCCGCATCCCGCGGAGGCGCGATGAGGATCCTGATCGCCGACGACCACCCGCTGGTGCGCCAGGGGCTGAAGCAGGTGCTCGAGGCGCATGCCGACCTCGACGTGGTCGCCGAGGCGAAAGACGGCAACGACGCCGTGCAGCAGGCGGGCAGCGTCGAGTGGGACGTGGCCGTGATCGACTTCAACATGCCGGGCAAGGCGGGCGTCGAGCTGGTGAAGGAGCTGCGCCGGCGCTACCCGGCGCGTCCCGTGCTGGTGCTCAGCATGTACCCGGAGGACCGCTACGCGCTGCGCCTGCTGAAGGCGGGTGCCGCCGGCTACCTGAACAAGGAAAGCGCGCCCGAGGAGCTGGTCGGCGCGCTGCACAAGGTGGCCGCCGGCGGGCGCTACGTGAGCGCGGCGCTGGGCGAGAAGCTCGCCCTCGCGCTCTCCGGCAGCGGCGAGCAGCCGGCCTACGAGAAGCTCTCGGACCGCGAGTACCAGATCATGTGGCTGCTCGCCTCGGGCAAGACGGTGGGCGAGATCGCGAAGCAGCTGTTCCTCAGCGCGAACACGGTGAGCACCTACCGCGCGCGCATCCTGAAGAAGATCAGCGTGAAGAACAACGCCGAGCTGATGCGCTACGCCATCCGCCACCAGCTGGTCGACTGAGGCCGCGCCGGGCCTGTAGTACGAACCGTGACAGGCGACCGGTGCCATCGGCTACGAAAAATTCACGCCGCGCCTCTGGCCGCATGGTCCGGATGGGCCATAGCATGCCAGCCGGCGAGGTGCGACCCCGTCGAGTGCGGAGGATGAGATGAAAACCGTCGACAACGGCCTGCAGGAAGTCCTGGATCGCGGCGAGTTGCTGCGCGCGCTGCGCGCGTACCGCCGCGGCGATTTCTCGGTGCGGCTGCCCCTCGACCGCAGCGGCATCGACGGCGAGATCGCGATGGCGTTCAACGACCTCGTCGAGCTGCAGTCGGCGAAGGCCGCGGAGATCGCGCGCATCGCCGAGCAGGTGGGCCGCGACGGCCAGATCGGCCAGCGCGTGAGCGTGCCGGGCGCGACCGGCGGCTGGGCGCGCGTGGTCGACTCGGTGAACGGGCTGATCGACGACATGGCCTACCCGATGACCGAGGTGGCGCGCGTGATCGGCTCGGTGGCCAAGGGCGACCTGTCGCAGACCATGGAGCTGGAGGCCGAAGGCCGCCCGCTGCGCGGCGAGGCGCTGCGCCTCGGCACGGTGGTGAACACCATGGTGGGGCAGCTGAACGGTTTCGCCTCGGAGGTCTCGCGCGTGGCGCGCGAGGTGGGCACCGAGGGCAAGCTCGGCGGCCAGGCGAAGGTGCCGGGGGTGGCGGGCATCTGGAAGGACCTCACCGACAACGTGAACTCGATGGCCGACAACCTCACCGGCCAGGTGCGCAACATCGCCGAGGTGACCACGGCGGTGGCGCGCGGCGATCTGTCCAAGAAGATCACGGTGGACGTGAAGGGCGAGATCCTCGAGCTGAAGAGCACCATCAACACCATGGTGGATCAGCTGGGCTCGTTCGCCTCGGAGGTCACGCGGGTGGCGCGCGAGGTGGGCACCGAAGGCAAACTGGGCGGCCAGGCCAAGGTGCCGGGCGGGGCCGGCATCTGGAAGGACCTCACCGACAACGTGAACTCGATGGCGGCGAACCTCACCGGCCAGGTGCGCGGCATCGCCAGCGTGGTGACCGCGGTCGCGCAGGGCGACCTGCGGCGCAAGCTCTCGGTGCAGGCGAAGGGCGAGGTGGCGGCGCTCGCCGAGACCATCAACGGCATGATCGAGACGCTCGCCACCTTTGCCGACCAGGTCACCGACGTGGCGCGCGAGGTGGGCATCGAGGGCAAGCTCGGCGGCCAGGCCAAGGTGCCGGGGGCCGCCGGCCTGTGGCGCGACCTCACCGACAACGTGAACCAGCTGGCGGCGAACCTCACCACGCAGGTACGCGCGATCGCCGAGGTGGCCACCGCGGTGACCAAGGGCGACCTCACGCGCTCGATCATGGTGCAGGCGCAGGGCGAGGTGGCGGCGCTCAAGGACAACATCAACGAGATGATCGTCAATCTCAAGGACACCACGCTCAAGAACACCGAGCAGGACTGGCTGAAGACGCACCTCGCGCGCTTCACGCGCATGATGCAGGGGCAGCGCGACCTCGCCACCGTGTCGCGCCTCATCCTGTCGGAGCTCGCGCCGCTGGTGAACGCGCAGCAGGCCGCGTTCTACATCGCCGCCGGCACCGCGGAGGCCCCGTACCTGGAGCGGCTGGCCGGCTACGCGCTGCCCGCGGGCGGCGGCCGCCCGCGGCGCCTCGCGCCCGGCGAAGGCCTGATCGGCCAGTGCGCGCTGGAGAAAAAGCGCATCCTGATGGAGCACGTGCCCGACGGCTACCTGCGCGTCGGTTCGGGGCTCGGCGCGGCGCAGCCGGCGAGCCTGGTCATCCTGCCCGTGCTGTTCGAGGGCGAGGTGAAGGCGGTGATCGAGCTCGCCTCCTTTGGCGGCTTCAGCGACATCCACCAGACCTTCCTCGACCAGCTCACCGACGGCATCGGCGTGGTGCTGCACACCATCGCCGCCAACATGCGCACCGAGGACCTGCTGCAGCAGTCGCAGACGCTGACCGCCGAGCTGCAGCTGCGCCAGCAGGAGCTGCAGAAGACCAACGAGCGGCTCGAGCACCAGGCGCTCACGCTGCAGAAATCGGAGGCGCTGCTGACGACCAACCAGGAGGAGCTGAAGGTCGCCAACGAGCAGCTGCAGGAAAAAGCGCGCCAGCTCTCCGAGCAGATGCGCCAGGTCGAGGTGAAGAACCGCGAGGTCGAGCTCGCCAAGGCGGCGCTCGAGGACAAGGCCGAGCAGCTCGCGCTCAGCTCGCGCTACAAGTCGGAGTTCCTCGCCAACATGTCGCACGAGCTGCGCACGCCGCTCAACAGCCTGCTGATCCTCGCGCGCCTGATGAGCGACAACGCCGCCGGCAACCTCACGCCCAAGCAGGTCGAGTTCGCGCAGACCATCTACTCGGCGGGCAACGACCTGCTCTCGCTGATCAACGACATCCTCGACCTCGCCAAGATCGAGTCGGGCACGGTGACGCTCAACATCGGCCAGGAGCGCTTCTCCGACCTGTGCGCCTACGTGCGGCGCACCTTCGACCAGGTGGCGCGCGACAAGGCGCTCGAGTTCGCGCTGTCGGTGGACGCCTCGCTGCCGCACGCGCTGCAGACCGACGGCAAGCGCCTGCAGCAGATCATCAAGAACCTGCTGTCGAACGCGTTCAAGTTCACCGCGCGCGGCAGAGTGGCGCTGCACATCGGCCCCGCGCCCGCGGAGGCCGGGTTGCCGGAGGCGGTGGCGTTCTGGGTGAGCGACACCGGCATCGGCATCCCCGCGCACAAGCAGCAGGTGATCTTCGAGGCCTTCCAGCAGGCCGACGGCACGACCAGCCGCGAGTACGGCGGCACGGGCCTCGGGCTGTCGATCAGCCGCGAGCTCGCGCGCGTGCTCGGCGGCGAGATCCGCGTGGCGAGCGAGCCCGGCCGCGGCAGCACCTTCACGCTCGTCCTGCCGATGGCGCACCGCCCGGCGACCGAGGCGGCGGGGCCGGCATTCGCAGGCGAGCGCGCGCCGGCGCCCGCGGAGGCCGACGCCGGGCCGCAGCCGGCGCCCTCGGCCGAGGTGCTCGGCGCGCTGCACGGCCGCAAGGCGCTGCTGGTCGACGACGACATCCGCAACGTATTCGCGCTGACCAGCGCGCTCGAGCAGTACGGCATGGACGTGGTGCAGGCCGAGAACGGCCGCGAGTGCATCGAGATGCTGAAGCGCGTCGCCGACATCGACGTCGTGCTGATGGACCTGATGATGCCGGACCTCGACGGCTACGACACCATCCGCATCGTGCGCCAGCT
>DASTTC010000280.1:0-5222 GCA_035760345.1 Burkholderiales bacterium
TAAGATGGCGCCTGGCAAGGCTTTCGCATAGGAGAACCGACATGGCAGACAAGAAGCAGCCCTTCCTCACCGACGTCAAGACCTTGCGCGCGCGCGCCCGCAAGCACATCGAGCAGGGCGCGGTCACCGAGAGCTACCGCGCAGACCGCACGACGGTCATCAAGCTGCTGAACGAGGCCCTGGCCACCGAGATCATCTGCGTGCTGCGCTACCGGCGCCACCACTTCATGGCGGCGGGCATCAACGCCGATTCGGTGGCCGCGGAGTTCCTGGTGCACGCCAACGAGGAGCAGCAGCACGCCGACCAGATCGCTGGGCGCATCGTGCAGCTGCAGGGCGAGCCGAACTTCTCCCCCGAGGGACTCGCCTCGCGCGCCCATGCCGAATATGTGGAGGGCGACGGCCTGCTCGACATGATCAGGGAAGACCTGGTCGCCGAGCGGATCGCGATCGACAGCTACCGCGAAATGATCGAGTACATCGGCGACAAGGACACCACCACGTCGCGCATGCTCGAGGGGATCCTGGCGATGGAAGAGGAGCACGCCGACGACCTGGTCGGCATGCTGGAAGAGTTGAAGAGCTAGTCGCCGCCAACGGCTCCTACAATTGGTCCTTGTCAAACCTGCGCCCCCTTGTCGCGGCGCTGGCCCTGATGCTCGGCGCCGGCTGCTGGTCGCCCCGCTACGAGGTCGCGCGGCCCGTTTCGCATGCCCTGGAGCGGCCCGAAGAGACTTATCTCGGACGCGCCCGGGCCGCGCAGCTGGCGGCGACGCCCGGGCAGTCCGGCTTTCACCTGCTGGTTTCCGGACAGGAAGCGTTCCTCGCGCGCGCGGCGATGGCGGAAGCGGCGGAGCGCACGCTCGATCTGCAGTACTACATCGTGGGCGAGGATGCGACCGCGACGCTGCTGCTGCAACGGGCGCTGCGTGCCGCGCAGCGCGGCGTGCGCGTGCGCCTCTTGATCGACGACCTGTACGCGGTCGGCCGGGACTTCGATCTCGCCACCCTGGCGGCGCAGCCGAACGTGGAGGTGAGGCTGTTCAATCCCTTCCTGCGGCGCGGCCCGCTCGGCCTGTCGCGGCTGCTCGAATACCTGGGCGACAGCACGCGCCTGAACCGGCGCATGCACAACAAGCTGTGGATCGCCGACAACGCGCTCGCCGTCATCGGCGGGCGCAACCTCGGCGACGCCTACTTCGACGTGCGCGAGGAGAGCAAGTTCGCGGATCTCGACCTGCTCGCCGGCGGACCGGTCGTGGCCGGGATCTCACGCAGCTTTGACGCCTACTGGAATAGCGACTGGGCGGTGCCGATCGGTGCGTTTCTGGGCGCGCCGCCGGGCAGCGCGCAGCTGCAGCTGCTGCTGCAGCGCATGGACGAGCGCGCCGAAAAATTCCGCGCATCGGACTACGCCGAGACGCTGCGCGCGACGGACCTCGGGCGGCTGCTGCGCGCCGGGGGACTGCCGCTCGCACCGGCTCGCGCGAGCGCGCTCTATGACGATCCCCCGAAGCCGCGCAACGGATCGGACGGGACCGAGAGCAGGATCCTCTCCGTCCTGCGCAGCGCCATCGAGGCCGCGCAGCGGGAAGTGATCCTGATCTCGCCCTATTTCATTCCGAGCGAGCGCGGAGTGGGCGTGCTGTGCGGGCTCGCCGCACGGCGGTTGGGCGTGAAAGTCCTCACCAATTCCCTGGCCTCCGCGGACGTCCCCGTCGTGCACGCAGGGTACGCGCGCTACCGGTCCCGGCTGCTCGCCTGCGGCGTGCAGCTCTACGAGCGGCGCCCGGGCGACGGCGCTGCGCGCAGCGCCCGCGCGCGGCTGTCCTCGGGAGCGAGCCTGCATGCCAAGGCGGTCGTGGTGGACCGCAAGTGGGTGCTCCTCGGCTCCATGAATCTCGATCCCCGTTCACGGCTTTCCAATACCGAGGTCGCCGTGTCGGTCGAGAGCGCGGCCCTGGGCGCGCAGCTCGGCGAGCTGTTCGACGAGGCCACGGCGCCGGATCAGGCGTTCCGCGTGGCGCTCGCCGAGCCGCGCGACGAGCGCTCGCCGCTCGTCTGGACCGGCGAGGAGAACGGCAAGCCGGTCACCTTCACGAGCGAGCCGCTGGCGGGCTGGTGGCGGCGATTCGCTTCGGCGCTGCTGGGCGCGCTTGCGCCGGAGGAAATGCTCTGACCCAAGCCAGCCCGGCGCCTTGCGACGCGGCTACGCGAGCTGCGCAACGGCGCCCGGGGCATCTCGTCCGAGGTCGAGGCGAAAGGCCGCTAGGCGGGCCGGAATACCAGGAAATACTGGTTGGGCAGGAAGCCGTGCCTCTTGGCGAGCGCGAAGCCGGCGCCCTTGAGCTCCGCGATCACGCGCTCCGGCGCGATGCGCGCCGCCGGCGGCGGACCCTCGGGGGAATCGAGGCGGAAATCGATGATCGCGATGCGCCCGCCCGGCTTGAGCGAGGCGCGCAGATTGCGAAAGTAGCGCGCGCGGTCCTCGATATGGTGGAACACGTCGACCATCAGGACGAGGTCGGCTTTCTCGGGAAGGCGGGGGTCATCGGGCGCGCCGGTGATCGCGATGACGTTGTCGCGCTTCTCGCGCTTCGCGCGTTCCGCAAGGTACCTGACCATGTCGGGCTCGATGTCCACGCCGTAGACGCGCCCCTGCGGGACCATGTTCGCGAACCGCACGGCGAAATAGCCGGTGCCCGAGCCGATGTCGGCGATGACCGCATCGGGCTTCAGGGCCATCGACTGAATGACTTCGTGGGGTTTCTGCCACTCGTCGCGCTTCGGATCGTCGAATACGTGCGCCCATTTCTCGGCGCCGCTGAAGCTGTGCTGGGCCGTATGGGGCGACTGCGCGGCGGCGGATGCCGGCAGCAGTCCGGCGCCGGCCGACAGGGCAAGGGACAGGGTAATCAGCAAGGTTCGCTTCATGGCTTCTGCCTTTTCTGGATGCGCGACAGGACCCCTTGGACATGGGGGACGATGCGCAGTTCGTCGACCTGACCCGAATCGCCGGCGCCTCTGAGGGTGATTCTCATGATCCTCCCATCCTCGCGTGGGCACTGCGCATCATCGCCGCCATGCCGTCGCGCACCAGCTCGCCGACCTCAGCGGCGTGCTCCTGGAGCGCGGCCACGACCTTCGGATCGCCGGAGGTCTGCACGAGTGCCGACCCCTTCTCCGTCGCCTCGACCGTCGTCTTGATCTTGTCCCTGTTCTCGAACAGCACAGGGATCGTGGGGCTGAACAGGTTGAACACCCGCCCGTCCTTCAGCCGCTGCTCCATGCTCGCGACGTGGGACTGATTGATCTCCAGATGCGGCAAGACGGTGGGGCGGGTTGGCCGCCCCACCGGGCTCGCTGCCGTTGGCGACTCCGTTACTTGGTTGCAGGGGCGGCGTGCCGTCCGAAACCGGCGCGGGGGCCGTGAGACTCGGGCAGCGTGATGCCCTTGTCTTTCGCGCGCTGCTCCATCTCGGCGCGATTGGCCTCCGCCAGCGCGCGGCGCTCTTCAGCCGACTTCGCGTTCTGCATCTTCTCGCGGAGCGCGGTGCGCTCCTCGGGCGTCATGAGCTGCTGCGCGGCCGCGGGACCGGCACCCATCGCGCCATGCCCCATGCCACCCATCTGGCCGTGCTGCATGCCACCCATCTGGCCTTGCTGCATGCCACCCATCTGGCCGGGGTGGGCGATGGCCACGCCTGCGGCGAGGCCCAACGCGGCGGCTGCGCCGATTGCGATCTTGCGTGAGAATTTCATGTTCGATCTCCTGTTTGAGGTTTGGCGAGAATTGGCAGTGTCTTTGCTGACCACGGTTCCCATTGGACGCGCAAGGTGTAAGCGGCACGTTGCACCAAGGGCGCGTTTTGTATCGCAGTCTTGCAACGTCCGCCGGCGTTACAGGGCGTTACAAAATTCCGGCACGGCGGGCACGTCCCCGGCAAACTGAGCGCCATGGACAAGCAGGACCACATCCTGGTGGTGGACGACGACGCCGAGACGCGCGCGCTGCTGCAGGAATACTTCGGCAAGAACGGCTTTCGCGTTTCGGCGGCGGCCGACGGCAAGGCCATGCGCGCGGCGATGAGCGCCGCCAGTCCCGATGTCGTGGTGCTGGACCTGATGCTGCCGGGCGAGGATGGCCTGAGCCTGTGCCGCGAGCTGCGCGCGCGCGGCAACGTGCCGGTGATCATGCTGACCGCGCGCGGCGAGGAAACCGACCGCATCGTCGGGCTCGAGCTCGGCGCCGACGACTACGTTCCCAAGCCGTTCAATCCGAGGGAGCTGCTCGCGCGCGTGAAGAGCGTGCTGCGCCGCGCGCGCGCGCTGCCGGAGAACCTCGAGCCGGAAAAGGCAGGTGCCTACCGCTTCGCCGGCTGGACGCTCGATGTCGCCACGCGCAACCTGACCGCGCCCGACGGCGTGGTGGTGCCCCTGAGCGGCACCGAATTCGGCCTGCTGCGGGCTTTGCTCGCCCACCCGCATCGCGTCCTGACGCGAGAGCAGCTTCTCGACCTGATGCTGTCGCGCGAAGCCGGGCCCTTCGACCGCGCCATCGACGTGCAGGTGAGCCGCCTGCGCCAGCGCCTGCGCGACGACGCGCGGGAGCCCGAGATCGTCAAGACGGTGCGCGGACAGGGCTACGTGCTCGCCGCGCATGTCGAGGTTCTCTGATGCGCGGGTTGCCACGCTCGCTCTTCGGCCGCCTGGTGCTGGTGCTGCTCCCGGTGCTCGTGGTCGCGCAGTTCATCGGTTTCGCGCTGCACATGCACGAGCGCGGCGAGGCGCTGTCGCAGGCGAGCGGCCTGCAGTCCGCGCAGCGCATCGCGGGCATGGTCAGGGTGCTCGATTCACTGGATGCGGCGCAGCGGCGCGACATCGCACAGGTGCTTGGTTCGCCGGCGCTCAGCGTCTCGCTCGAGCGCCCGGCGCTCGCCGAACCGCAAGTGCAGCAAAGCGCCCGGGCCGCGTTGTTCGCGGCGATGCTGCGCCGCTTTCTCGGCGACGGCCGGCCGGTGGCGGTCAGCGTGAGTGAGGCCGAGCCGTCCGAGCCCGCGCCGATGCGTTCGGGCCGTGGGCGCGGGATGCACGATGGATGGGCGCCGCCGATGGCCGCGGCGCACTATCTCGGTCAGACCGGCCTCGCGTTCGTCGCCCAAGTGCGCTTGCGCGACGGCGCGCTCGCCACTTTCGATTCGCGACTTCCCGGGCAGACCGCG
>DASTTC010000281.1:0-5406 GCA_035760345.1 Burkholderiales bacterium
CTATTGACTCGTCCATGCACCTGTCTGAACTGAAGAGCCAGCACGTCACGCAACTCGTGGAAACCGCGGTCGAGAACCAGATCGACAACGCGAGCCGCATGCGCAAGCAGGACCTGATCTTCGCGCTGCTGAAGAACCAGGCGAAAAAGGGCGAATCGATTTTCGGCGACGGCACGCTGGAAGTGCTGCCCGACGGCTTCGGCTTCCTGCGCTCGCCCGAGACTTCCTACCTCGCGAGCACCGACGACATCTACGTCAGCCCGTCGCAGATCCGCCGCTTCAACCTGCACACCGGCGACACCATCGAGGGCGAGATCCGCACGCCGAAGGACGGCGAGCGCTACTTCGCGCTGGTCAAGGTCGACAAGGTCAACGGCGAGATCCCCGAGGCGGCCAAGAACAAGATCCTGTTCGAGAACCTCACGCCGCTGCATCCGGACGAGATGTTCAAGCTGGAGCGCGAGATCAAGGCCGAGGAGAACCTCACCGGCCGCGTGATCGACATCGTCGCCCCGATCGGCAAGGGCCAGCGCGGCCTGATCGTATCCCCGCCCAAGGCGGGCAAGACCGTGATGCTGCAGCACATCGCGCATGCGCTGGTCTCGAACCACCCCGAGGTGTCGTTGATCGTGCTGCTGATCGACGAGCGCCCGGAGGAAGTCACCGAAATGAGCCGCTCGGTGCGCGGCGAGGTCGTCGCCTCCACCTTCGACGAGCCGGCCTCGCGCCACGTGCAGGTGGCCGAGATGGTGATCGAGAAAGCCAAGCGCCTGGTCGAGCACAAGCGCGACGTGGTGATCCTGCTCGACTCCATCACGCGCCTCGCGCGCGCCTATAACGCGGTGGTGCCGGCCTCGGGCAAGGTGCTCACCGGCGGCGTGGACGCCAACGCCCTGCAAAAGCCCAAGCGCTTCTTCGGCGCCGCGCGCCACGTCGAGGAAGGCGGCTCGCTCACCATCATCGCCACCGCGCTGATCGACACCGGCAGCCGCATGGACGACGTGATCTACGAGGAATTCAAGGGCACCGGCAACATGGAGATCCACCTCGACCGGCGCATGCACGAGAAGCGCATCTTCCCGGCGATCAACGTCAACCGCTCCGGCACCCGCCGCGAGGAGCTGCTGATCCCGAAGGAGCTGCTGCAAAAGATCTGGGTGCTCCGCAAGCTCCTCTTTCCCATGGACGAGCTGGAAGCCGCGGAATTCCTCATCGACAAGCTGCGCGCCACCAAGAACAACGCGGAGTTCTTCGATTCCATGCGGCGCGGCTAGGGACTGTCCCCTTTAGGTTTGTAAATGGGCACTGTCCCCCTTATAATTCCCACCCTTTCAAGCACCTAGACCACCATGAAACCTTCCGGCCATCCCGAATACCACCCGGTGATCTTCCTCGACACCAGTTCCAACCACTCGTTCCTGTCGCGCTCGGCGATCGAGGTGCAGGGCCGCGAGACCATGAAGTGGACCGACGGCCTGGAGTACCCGGTGGTCAAGGTCGAGGTGTCCTCGGAGTCGCATTCGTACTACACGGGCAAGCAGAAGATCGTGGACACGGCCGGACGCGTGGAGAAATTCAAGCGCCGCTACACCCGGGCCAAGAAAACGGCCTGAGCGAGCCGCGCCCCGGCAACAAATAGGCAGCCCAGGCTGCCTATTTCTTTTCAGGGCCTAGAATCGCGCCATGATTCCCCGCCTCGCGCTGCCGCCCGCGCCCGCGGTGCTGGCGCTCATCGCGGCGGCCTTCGTGCTGCCCGGACTCGCCGGCCACGACCTGTGGAAGACCTACGACGCCATCGGCATCGAGATCGCGCACCAGATGCACGTCTCGGGAGACTGGATCGTGCCGCGCGTCGCCGGGGAGGCCTGGCCGGAGGATCCGCCGTTGTATCACTGGCTGGCGCTCGCGTTCGGCAAGCTCCTGGGCGGCCTGATGCCGTTCTACGGCGCGGCGCGCCTGGCGAGCGGTCTGTGCATGTTCGCCGCCCTGTGGCTGCTGTACCGCACCGCCGGCGCCGCGGCGCCGCTGCTGCTGGCGGGCTCGATCGGCCTGCTGGTGCACGCCCACGAGGCGCTGCCGGAGCTGGCCGCGCTCGCCGCGGCCTGCGCCGCCTACGCCGTGCTGCCGCGCGCGCACGAGCAACCGCTCGCGCGCGGCGCGGGCTTCGGCGCCGCGCTCGGCTTGATGTTCCTCGCGCTCGGGCCGGCGCTGCCCGGCGCGCTCGCGCTCAGCGTGCTCGCGGCGCACGCGGCGTGCGAGCGCTGGCGCAGCTGGCGCGCGTTGCCGTTCCTCGGCGCGGCGGCGCTCGGCGCGCTGCTGGTCGCCGCAAGCTGGCCCTGGGCGCTCGCGCAACGTGCGCCCGACGTGCTTTCCGCCTGGTGGTCGCTCGCCGTGCAGTTCCAGGGCGCGCCGCTGGAAAACCTGCGCTATTTCGTCGTCACCGGCAGCTGGTTCGCCTGGCCCGCCTGGCCGCTCGCGGCGTGGGCGCTGTGGGCGCGGCGCGGCGAATGGCGCCAGCCGCGCCTGTTCGTGCCGGCCGCCTCGGCGGCGCTCACGTTCGCGGCGCTCGCGCTCACCGGGCCCGCCCAGGACGTCGGCCTCATTGCGCTGCTGGTGCCGCTGGCGCTGCTCGGCGCCGAAGGCGTGCAGCAGCTGCGCCGCGGCGCGGCGGCGGCGCTCGACTGGTTCGCGGTCATGTGCTTCACGTTCTTCGCGCTGATCGTCTGGCTGGGCTATTTCGCCATGATGCTCGGCGTGCCGACGGGCATCGCCGCCAGCTTCGCCAAGGCAGCGCCGGGCTTCATGGCGAAGTTCGCGCTCGCGCCGTTGCTGCTCGCCCTCGCGCTGATGCTGGGCTGGATCTACGTGGCGTTCTTCACCTCGCCCTCGCCGATGCGCGGCGTGACGCGCTGGGCGGCGGGCATCACGCTGCTGTGGGGCAGCTTCGCCGCCTTGTGGATGCCGTGGGCCGACCACCAGAAGAGCTACCAGCCGGTGGCGTTGCAGCTGCGCTCCCGCGTGCCCGTGGCTGCGGGCTGCATCGCCGGCCAGAACCTCGGCGCGGCGCAGCGCGCGGCACTCAGCTATCACGCGGCCCTGCGCGTCGAGCCCGCCGCGCGCGCGGGCTGGGACGGCTGCCGGCTGTTCCTCGTGCAGGGCCACCCCGGCAACGAACTCGACGGCCCGAGCGCCGCATGGTCCAAGCTCGCCGACGTCGGCCGGCCCGGCGACCGGGGCGAGCGCTACCGGCTGTACCGGCTGGATACGCGATGAACACCACACCGCCCACCGAGTGCCCCGCCTGGGCGAAGCTTGCGGCGCACGCCGAGAACTGGCGCGAGGCGCGGCTCGCCGACGTGTTCCGCGACGATGCGCAGCGCGGCGCGCAGTTCGGCGCGCAGGCCCCCGGCCTGATGCTCGATTACTCGCGCCAGCGCGCCGGGGTGCTGACGCTGCGCCTGCTGGCGCAGCTCGCCGAGGCGCGCGGCTTCGCGGCATGGCGTGCCGCGATGTTCGCAGGCGAGCCGATCAACGCGACCGAGGGGCGTGCCGTGCGCCATGCCGCGCTGCGCGCGGGCGACGCGGCGCCCGCCGAAGTCGTGCAGACGCTGGCGCGCATGCGCTCGCTCGCCGCCGGCCTGCAAGGCGTGCAGCGCATCGTGCACCTGGGCGCCGGCGGCTCGGACCTCGGCGCGCGCCTGCTGCTGGACGCGCTCGGCACGAACGCGCGCCATGAAGTGCGCTTCGCGGCCAACATCGACCCGCTGGACCTCGAGCGCGCGCTCGAGGGCGCGGACCCGGCCCGCACGCTGGTGGTGGCGGTGTCGAAGACCTTCAGCACCGCCGAGACGCTCGCCAACGCGCTCGCGGCGAAGGCGTGGCTGGGAGGGCGTGGCCGCATCTTCGCCGTGACCGCCAACGAAACCGAGGCGCGCGCCTTCGGCGCCGCCGAGGTGCTGCCGATGTGGGACTGGGTCGGCGGGCGCTTCTCCATCTGGTCGGCGGCCAGCTTCAGCGCGCTCGCCGCGCTCGGGCCGCAGGCGTTCGACGAGTTCCTCGCCGGCGGCCGCGACATGGACCGGCACTTCCTCGACGCGCCGCTGGAGAAGAACGTGCCGGTGCTGCTCGCGCTCATCGGCGTGTGGAACGTGAACTTCCTCGGCGCCGCCACGCACTGCGTGCTGCCGTACGCGCATGCGCTCAAGCTCCTGCCCGCCTACCTGCAGCAGCTGGAAATGGAGTCCAACGGCAAGCGCGTGGACCGCGAGGGGCGCGCGCTCGATTACGCCACCGCCCCCGTGGTGTGGGGTGCCGAAGGCACGGTGAGCCAGCACTCCTTCCACCAGCTGCTGCACCAGGGCACGCAGGCGGTGCCGGCCGATTTCATCGTCGCCGGCGTGAGCGCGGCGCTCGACGCCCACGCCGAGGCGCAGGCGCGCGCGCTCGCGTTCGGCACGGCGGACCCGGCGTTGCCGGCGCACCGGCGCTATCCCGGCAACCGGCCTTCGAATACCCTGCGCCTGGCGCGCGTCGATGCGCGCGCGCTCGGCGCGCTGGTCGCGGCCTACGAGCACAAGGTCTTCACGCAGGGCGTCATCTGGAACGTGAACAGCTTCGACCAGTGGGGCGTGGAGCTCGGCAAGCAGCTGGCCGGTGAGATACTCGAAAACCAGGGGAGGGCGTGACGCATGGACCAGGAAACCTTCAATCTCGGCATCCGCAAGTTCCTGAAGATGGTGGGGGTGAGCTCGCAGCGCGAGATCGAGCAGGCGGTGCAAGCCGCGCTCGCCGCGGGCAAGTTGAAGGGCCACGAGAAGCTCGCCGCGCGGGTCACGCTGGAGATCCCCGCGCTCGGGGTGAAGGTGCCGTTCGACGGCGAAATCGGTCTAGAATGAATTCATGAACAAGCCGCGCGAATTCGACCAGGGCGTCCTCGCGGAGCTGCAGACCCTGCTCGGGGAGCGCGTCACCACCTCCGCCGGCATCCGCGAGCACCACGGCAAGGACGAGTCCTACCTGCCGTACGCGCCGCCCGACGCGGTGGTGTTCGCGCAAAGCACCGAGGAGGTGCGCGACATCGTCATGATCTGCCGGCGCCATCGAGTGCCGATGATTCCCTACGGCGTGGGCACCTCGCTCGAGGGGCACATCCTCGCCATCCAGGGCGGCGTGTGCATCGACATGAGCCGCATGAACCAGGTGCTCGCGGTGCACCAGGAGGACCTCGACGCCGTGGTGCAGGCCGGCGTGACGCGAAAACAGTTGAACGAGCACATCAAGCACACGGGCCTGTTCTTCCCGATCGACCCGGGCGCGGACGCGACGCTGGGCGGCATGAGCGCGACGCGCGCCTCGGGCACCAACGCGGTCCGCTACGGCACCATGCGCGAGAACGTGATCTCGCTG
>DASTTC010000282.1:0-2704 GCA_035760345.1 Burkholderiales bacterium
CGAGGGTTTTTTCCTTGTCCTCTCAAAGCGTTGCGGCCAGGAGCCTTCATGACCTATTCGTTGACCGAGCGTAAGCGCATCCGCAAGAGCTTCGCCAAGCGGGCCACGGTACAGACCGTACCGTTCCTGATTGCGACCCAGCTCGAGTCCTATACCGCGTTCCTCCAGGCGCATATGGCGCCGGAACGCCGCCGCAACGAGGGACTGCAGGCTGCGTTTACTTCGATCTTCCCGATCACCAGCCATTCCGGCAATGCGCGGCTCGAGTTCGTGAGCTTCCAGCTGGGCGAGCCGCCGTTCGACGTCAAGGAATGCCAGCAGCGGGGCCTCACCTATGCCAGCCCGCTGCGTGCCAAGGTGCGCCTGGTCATCCTGGACAAGGAGGCGCCCAAGCCGACCACCAAGGAAGTCAAGGAGCAGGAGGTCTACATGGGCGAAATTCCGCTCATGACCACCACCGGCTCGTTCATCATCAACGGCACCGAGCGCGTCATCGTTTCCCAGTTGCACCGCTCGCCGGGGGTGTTCTTCGAGCACGACCGTGGCAAGACCCACAGCTCGGGCAAGCTGCTGTTTTCCGCGCGCGTCATTCCCTACCGCGGTTCCTGGCTGGATTTCGAGTTCGACCCGAAGGACGTGGTGTATTTCCGCGTCGATCGCCGGCGCAAGATGCCGGTGACCATCCTGCTGAAGGCGCTCGGCTTCACGCCGGAGATGATCCTGAAGGAGTTCTTCGAGTTCGACGCGTTCCATATCGAACCGGACCACGCGCTGTTCGAGGTGGTGCCGGAGCGCCTGCGCGGCGAGGTGGCGCGATTCGACATTACCGACAAGGCCGGCAAGACGATCGTCGCCAAGGACAAGCGCATCACCGTCAAGCATATCCGCGACATGGAGGCTGCCGGCATCAAGCGGATCACCGCGCCGGATGATTTCCTCCTCGGACGCACGTTGTCGCACAACGTGGTCAACGCGGAGACCGGCGAGATCATCGCCAGCGCCAACGAGGAAGTGACCGAAACGCTGCTGGCGCAGCTGCGCGAGGCGAAGGTGGGCAGGATCCAGACGCTGTTCACCAACGACCTGGATCAAGGGCCGTACGTGTCGCAGACGCTGCGCACCGACGAGACCACCGACGTCAACGCGGCGCGCATCGCCATCTACCGCATGATGCGTCCCGGCGAGCCGCCCACGGAGGATGCGGTCGAAACCCTGTTCAACGGACTGTTCTTCGCGGAAGAGCGCTACGACCTCTCCGCGGTGGGTCGCATGAAGTTCAACCGTCGGGTGGCCGTGCCCTGCGAAACCAGCTGGCAGGCCCGCCTGAAGAGCGTCGCGCTGCCGAAAGAGGCCGAGGAAGAGGTGCGCGCCTATTTCAAGCACGCCCCCGAGCTTTCCCTGGGCAAGGTTGCCATCGAGGGCGTCACCAGCGAGGCGGAGGCGCAGCAGGTCATCGAGAAGCTGTACCAGGACCTCAAGTCGAAGGGCGTGGACCGCCAGAAGCTCGAGGCCAGGCTCGAACAACGCTTCACGCTGAGCCCGCGCGACATCGTCGAGGTGATCCGGATCCTCGTCGAGCTGCGCAACGGGCGCGGCGATATCGACGACATCGACCACCTGGGCAACCGGCGCGTGCGCTCGGTGGGCGAACTGGCCGAGAACCAGTTCCGGGCGGGTCTGGTGCGGGTCGAGCGTGCCGTGAAGGAGCGCCTGTCGCAGGCCGAGAGCGACAACCTGATGCCGCACGATCTGATCAATGCCAAGCCGATCTCGGCGGCGATCAAGGAGTTCTTCGGCTCGAGCCAGTTGTCGCAGTTCATGGACCAGACCAATCCGCTCTCGGAGATCACGCACAAGCGCCGCGTGTCCGCCCTGGGACCGGGCGGGCTGACGCGCGAACGCGCCGGGTTCGAGGTGCGTGACGTGCATCCCACGCACTACGGCCGCGTGTGCCCGATCGAGACGCCGGAAGGCCCGAACATCGGCCTGATCAACTCGCTGGCGCTGTATGCCCGGACCAACAAGTACGGTTTCCTCGAGACGCCCTACCGCAAGGTGACCCACACCAAGGTCAGCAACGAGATCGTGTACCTCTCGGCCATCGAGGAGGGCAACTACGTCATCGCCCAGGCCAACGCCGCCATCGACAAGGCCGGCAAGCTGGTCGATCCGCTGGTGTCGTGCCGCAACCGCAACGAGTTCATGCTGTCCACCCCCGACCGGGTCGAGTACATGGACGTGGCGCCCAGCCAGATCGTCTCGGTGGCGGCCTCGCTGATCCCGTTTCTCGAGCACGACGACGCCAACCGGGCGCTGATGGGCTCCAACATGCAGCGCCAGGCCGTGCCCTGCCTGCGGCCGGAAAAGCCGCTCGTCGGCACCGGCGTCGAACGCACCGCGGCGATCGATTCGGGGACTTGCGTCGTCGCCTTGCGCGGCGGCGTGGTGGATTACATCGATGCCAATCGCGTCGTGGTGCGGGTCAATGACGACGAGACGGTGCCCGGGGACGTGGGCGTGGACATCTACAAGCTCACCAAATACACGCGCTCCAACCAGAACACCAACATCAACCAGCGCCCGATCGTGAAGCAGGGCGAGCGCATCGCCAAGGGCGATGTGATCGCCGACGGCGCCTCGACCGACCTGGGCGAGCTGGCGCTCGGCCAGAACATGCTGGTCGCGTTCATGCCCTGGAACGGGT
>DASTTC010000283.1:0-3226 GCA_035760345.1 Burkholderiales bacterium
ACCAACTGCGGCGTGCCGTCGGAGCGCACGGTGCTGATCGGCTTCTCCCAGGGCGGCACCGTGGCGCTGGAAGCGGTGAAGCAGCTGCCGGGACTCGCCGGTGCCGTGGTGGCGTACTCGGCGCGCTTCGCGCGCCTGCCGAAGAGCGGCGCGCGCATCGGCTCTCGCGTGCACCTGGTGCACGGCGAGTACGACGCCGTGGTCTCGCGCGTGCACGCCGAGCGCGCCGCGCGTGCGCTCGCGGCCCTGCACGTGCCGGTCACGCTCGACATCGTCGAATACCTCGGGCATGCGCTCACGCACGACGCCATCTGCCTCGGTTCCCTGCGGTTGCTGCAGGGCATCTACGAGGGCCGGCGCGCAACGCTGCACTGATGGGCACGGTGGTGGCGCTCGGCGGGCAGGTCGGCGGCGCGAAGCTGGCGGACGGGCTGCATCGCCTGCGCGGCAAGGACCTTGCCGTGATCGTCAACACGGGCGACGACTTCGACTACCTCGGCCTGCACATTTCACCCGACATCGATACCGCCCTCTACGCGCTCGCCGGCATCGCCGACGCGGCCAAGGGCTGGGAGCCGGCCGGCGAGACTTTCGGCTGCCATGCGATGCTCATGCGCCTGCGCGGTCCCGGGGACGTGCCGCTGGGCGATCGCGCACTCGCGCTGCAGCTGCTGCGCGCGGAAGCGCTGCGCGCCGAGCGCACCCCGACCGCGATCACCCGCGAGCTGTGCCAGCGCCTGGGCATCGAGGCGCGGGTGCTGCCGATGAGCGACGATCCGGTGCGCACCTTCATCAATACCGAGTCGGGCGCCATCAGCTTCCAGGACTACTTTGTCGACCTGAAGTGCGAGCCGGCGGTGCGCAGCTTTCAGTACGGCGGCGCGGACGAGGCGCGGCTGTCCGACGAAGTGCTCGATGCGCTGCACGCGCACGATCTCGAAGCCGTGGTGCTTTGCCCCTGCAATCCGTATCACACGCTGCTGCCGATCCTCGCCGTGCATGGCATGCGCGAAGCGCTGCGCAAGCGCGGTGCGCCGGTGATCGCGGTGAGCCCGATCATCGGCGGGCGCGCCCTGCAGGGCTCCGCGGCCAAGATGATGCGCGAACTCGGGCGCGAGGTCTCGGCGCGCGCGGTGGCCATGGAGTTGCGCGGCCTGATCGACGGCATCGTCATCGACAGCGCCGACGAAGGGCTCGCCGAGGGCATCCGCGCGAGCGGCTTTCAGGTGCTCGCCACGCCGACGTTCATGCGCACGCCGGAGGACCGGCTGCAGCTGGCGCGTTCGGTGCTCGAATTCGCGCGCGCGGTGCGGCTGCGAAAGGAAATCGCGGCCGACGCCTAGCGCAATAGCGCGTACTCGCCGCCTTTGTCGATCGCGCGGCGATAGGCCGGGCGCGCGTGGATGCGCTCGAGGAAGCCCATCAGGCGCGGGCGCTTCGCGTCCAGGCCGCCGCGCACCACCGCAGCCTCGAGCGGGAAGCTCATCTGCACGTCCGCGGCGCTGAACCCGGCACCGGCGAACCACTCGCTTTTGTCCAGCTCGCGCTCCATGAAGTCGAGGTTGCGTTCGATGTTCGGCTGGATGAAAGTGTCCTTCGCGCGTTGCGCGATGGCGCGGGCCACCGGTCTCACGAAGAACGGCATCGGGCCCTTGTCCACGCGGTCGAACAGGAGCTTGAGCAGCAGCGGCGGTTGTGCGGTGCCTTCGGCGAAGTGCAGCCAGTAGCGGTAGCGCAGGCGCTCGGGCGTGCCGGCCGGCGGCACGAGGCGCCCCTCACCGTAGCGCTCGGCCAGGTATTCGACGATCGCGCCGGATTCCGCCAGGACCTGCCCGGCATCCTCGATCACCGGCGACTTGCCCAGCGGGTGCACGGCGCGCAGCTCGGGCGGCGCGAGCATGGTCTTTGCATTGCGCTGGTAGCGCCGCACCTCGTAGTCGAGCCCGAGCTCCTCGAGCAGCCACAGCACGCGCTGCGAGCGCGAATTGTTCAGGTGGTGGACGACGATCATCGGGCGCCTTTCAGGTCTGCAATTCGGGCATGTCGCGGAACAGCTCGAGCGCCTCGGGATTGGCGAGCGCGTCGGTGTGCGTCACCGGCATGCCGTGCACCATCGCCTTCACCGCCAGCTCCACCACCTTGTTGTTCTTGGTGCGGGGGATATCCGCGACTTGCACGATCTTCGCCGGCACGTGGCGCTTCGTGGTGTGCTCGCCGATCTGGCGGCGGATCCTTTCCACCAGCGCGTCCTCGAGCAGCAGGCCCTCGCGCAACTTGACGAACAGCACCACCCGCGTATCCGTAGGCTGCTCGGGCGGCCAGAGCTGGCCGATGGCGACCGATTCCTCGACCTCGGGGACCTTCTCCACCTGCGCGTAGATCTCGGCGGTGCCGATCCTCACCCCGCCCGGGTTGAGCGTGGCGTCCGAGCGCCCGTACACGATCATGGTGCCGCGCTCCGTGAGCTCGCACCAGTCGCCATGGCACCAGACGTCCGGGTACTTGGCGAAGTACGCCGCGTGGTACTTCTCGCCGCCGCGGTCGTTCCAGAAGCCGAGCGGCATCGAGGGAAACGGCTTCGTGCACACGAGCTCGCCCTTCTCGCCGACCACGGCGTTGCCGTCCTCGTCGAACACGTCCACGGCAAGGCCGAGCGAGCGGCACTGCAGCTCGCCGCGATACACCGGCAGCACCGGGTTCGCATCGGCGAACGCCGCCATGATGTCCGTGCCGCCGGAGATCGACGACAGGCACACGTCGGATTTGATCTCGCGGTACACGTAGTCGTAGCTCTCGGGCACCAGCGGCGAGCCGGTCGAGATCAGCATGCGCAGCCCGGGCTGCGGCGCGAACTCGCGCGGCTGCAGCCCGCGCTTGGCGATCGCGTCGATGAACTTCGCCGAGGTGCCGAAGTGGCTGAAGCGCTCGCGCTGCGCGTACTCGAAGAGGATGCGCCCGTCGCGCGCGAACGGCGAGCCGTCGTAGAGCATGATCGTGGCTTCCGCGGCGAGTCCCTGGAACAGCAGGTTCCACATCACCCAGTTGCAGGTGGTGTAGTAGAAGAAGTGGTCGGCGGGCCGCACATCGAACTGCAGCTTGTGCATCTTGAACGCGGCGAGCAGCGTCCCGCCCGCGCCGTGCACGATGCACTTCGGCTTGCCGGTCGTGCCCGAGGTGAACAGGATGTAGACCGGATGGTCGAAGGGCAGCTGCGCCCAGGCAATGT
>DASTTC010000284.1:0-3519 GCA_035760345.1 Burkholderiales bacterium
TGCACCAGGGCGCGTCCGTCAGCCTGACTCGGGCGCCGAGCATGGCGAGCACCATGCTCACGGGCATGCTGCTGATGGCGCTCGCGTTCTGGCTCTACAGCATCGCCGCGTCGCTCACGCGCGTGCGCTGCATCATCCGGGAGCGCGAATGAATTGGGGCGGCTGGAGCGAGTTCTGGGCGATGGGCGGCTACGGCTTTTACGTGTGGGGCTCGTATGGCGTGACGCTCGCCTGCCTCGCGCTGGAGATTTTTTTCCTGAGGAGGCGGTCCGGTGAAGCCAAGGCATAAACGTCTCGCCGCCATCGCCGGCGGGCTGGTCGCGCTCGGCGCCGCCGCGGCGCTGGTGCTCTCCGCGTTCGAGCAGAACCTGGTGTTCTTCTTCACGCCCTCGCAAGTGGCCGCCCATGAGGCGCCGCAGGGGCGCACCTTCCGCATCGGCGGCATGGTGGAGACGGGCAGCGTGAAGCGCGAAGGCGTAGAGGTGCGTTTCCTCGTCACCGACACCGCCAAGTCCATTGCGGTGGTCTACAGCGGCGCACTGCCGGATCTGTTCCGTGAAGGTAAGGGCGTGGTGGCGCAGGGCGCGCTCGGCGCCGACGGCGTGTTCCGCGCGCGCGAGGTGCTCGCCAAGCACGACGAGAACTACATGCCCCCGGAAGCTGCCCATGCGCTGGAGAAGGCGGGAATGGATAAAGCGCAGAAATCGATCCAGCGGCCATGATCCCCGAACTCGGACAACTCGCGCTGTCGGTGGCCCTCGTGGTCGCGCTGGTGCAGGGCATCCTGCCGCTCGCGGGCGCCGCGCGCGGCGACGCGGCGTGGATGGGCGTGGCGCGCCCCGCCGCGCACGGACAGGCGCTGCTCATCGCCTTCGCCTTCGGCTGCCTGGTGCAGTCGTTCGTCGTCAACGACTTCTCGGTGCAGAACGTCGCCATGAACTCCAACAGCGCGCTGCCGCTGCACTTTCGAGTGGCGGCCTCCTGGGGCAGCCACGAAGGCTCGCTCCTCCTGTGGTGCCTGATGCTCGGTGGCTGGATGTCGGCGGTGGCGCTGTTCAGCGCGCACCTGCCCGAGTCGATGACCGCCCGCGTGCTCGGCGTGCTGGGCCTGGTGAGCGCGGGTTTTCTCGCCTTCTTGCTGTTTACCTCCAACCCCTTCGATCGGCTGTTCCCGGTACCCGCGGACGGACGCGACCTGAATCCGCTGCTGCAGGACCCGGGGATGGTGATCCATCCGCCGATGCTCTACATGGGCTACGTCGGCTTTTCGGTCGCGTACGCGTTCGCCGTCGCGGCGCTCCTGTCGGGCCGGCTCGATGCGGCCTGGGCCCGCTGGTCGCGGCCCTGGACCACGGTCGCCTGGGTATTCCTCACCCTCGGCATCGCGCTCGGCAGCGCCTGGGCGTACTACGAGCTCGGCTGGGGCGGCTGGTGGTTCTGGGACCCGGTGGAGAACGCCTCCTTCCTGCCCTGGCTGGTGGGCACGGCGCTGATTCATTCGCTCGCCGTGACCGAGAAGCGCGGCGCGTTCCGCAGCTGGACGGTGCTGCTCGCCATCGTCGCCTTCGCGCTGTCGCTCCTGGGCACCTTCCTCGTGCGCTCGGGTGTGCTCACGTCGGTGCACGCATTCGCCGTGGACCCCGCGCGCGGCGTCTTCATCCTGGCGCTGTTCGTCGGCGCCATCGGCAGCGCGCTGGTGCTGTATGCCTGGCGCACCTCGCGCATCGGCCTGGGCGGCGGGTTCGAGCCCGTGTCGCGCGAGTCGCTGCTGCTCGCCAACAACGTGCTGCTGGTCACGGCCGCGGGCGCGGTGCTGCTGGGCACGCTGTATCCGCTCGCGCTCGATGCGTTCACCGGCGGCAAGATCTCGGTCGGGCCGCAGTACTTCGAGATCGTGTTCGTGCCGATCATGGCGCCGGCGCTGTTCCTGATGGGCGTCGGGCCGCTCGCGCGCTGGAAGCGGGCGAGCCTGCCGGAACTCGCGGTGCTGCTGCGCTGGGCGCTCGGCGTGAGCCTCGCGGCGGGGCTGCTGCTGCCGTTCGCCTTCGGGCAGTGGCACGCGCTGGTCGGCTTCGGCCTCGCGCTCGCCGTGTGGATCGTCGCCACGGCGCTGCTCAGCCTGCGCAAGCGCCTGCGCCAGACGCGCGCGCACTACGGCATGGTGCTCGCGCACATCGGCGTCGCCGTGTTCGTGGTCGGCGTGACGCTGGTGAACGGCTACGAGAGCGAGCAGGATGCGAAGCTGGTGCCGGGCGACAGCGTGACGCTCGACGGCTACGTTTTCCGCCTCGACTCGGTGGCGCCGAAGGACGGGCCCAACTACCGCGCAGCGCAGGCGACGTTCACCGTGACGCGCGACGGTGCGCCCGTGACGATGATGCGTCCCGAGCGGCGCAGCTACCCGGTGCAGAACCAGACCATGACCGAGGCGGCGATCGACCCCGGCCTGACGCGCGACCTGTACGTCTCGCTCGGCGACCCGCTGCAGGGCGGCGCCTGGCTGGTGAAGGTGCAGGTCAAGCCCTTCATCGACTGGATCTGGGGTGGCTGCCTGCTGATGGCGATTGGCGGGATTCTGGCGGCGAGCGACCGGCGCTACCGCCAGCCCATGCCCGCGCGGCGCGAACAGGCGGCGGAGGCCGCGGCGTGAAGACCGGCTGGGTGGTGGCGGCCTTTGCCGCCCTCGTGGTGCTGCTCGGCGTCGGCCTCACGCTCAATCCGCGCGAAGTGCCCTCGCCGCTGGTGGGCAAGGCGGCGCCGGCCTTCGAACTGCCCCTGCTGCACGCGCCGGAGAAGACCTTCTCGCAAAAGGACATGCTCGGCAAGGCATGGGTGCTCAACGTTTGGGCCTCCTGGTGCCCGCCGTGCCTGGTCGAGCATCCGGTGGTCACCGCGCTGGCGCAAAGCGGGCTGGCGCCCGTGGTGGGCCTGAACTACAAGGATCGGCGCGAGGACGCGCTGCCGTGGTTGAACAAGCACGGCGATCCGTACCGGTTCTCGGTGCAGGACGCGGCGGGCCGCATCGGCATCGATTACGGCGTGTACGGCGTGCCGGAGACCTACGTCATCGATCGCCGCGGCACGATCCGCTACAAGCACATCGGGCCGCTCACGCCCGAGGTCTCGCGCGACAGGCTGCAGCCCTTGCTGAAGGCGCTTTCGCGTGAGGGCTAGCCTCGCAGCGCTGTTGCTGCTCGCGGGTGCCGCGATGGCGCAATCCGACCCGGCAATGGACAAGCGCGTGGCGGCGCTGGCAGTCGAATTGCGCTGCCTGGTGTGCCAGAACCAGACGCTCGCCGATTCCAATGCGCCGCTGGCGGTGGACCTGCGCAACCAGATCCGCGAGCAGCTCAAGCAAGGCTCGAGCGAGCAGGACGTAATCGACTTCATGGTGGCGCGCTACGGCGACTTCGTGCTCTACAAGCCGCCGTTCAAGGCGAGCACGCTCGCGCTGTGGCTCGGGCCGTTCGTGCTGCTCGCGCTGGGGGTGTGGGCGCTGTTGCGGCAGATCGCGCGGCG
>DASTTC010000285.1:0-3592 GCA_035760345.1 Burkholderiales bacterium
CGTCCACCCATCCAAGCGCCTGGGCGGCGATGGTTTCGGGTTTCATTGCTTATTCTCCGATGAGTGGGTAAATGCAGCGATCAGCATGGCCGCAATCACGGCTAATCTCAATTCGAGCATGTCCCGTGAGCCCTAACGTTCCGATTGAGGCGCGCGGGCGGAGGCGCGGAGCGCCGGAACAATAGCGTCGTCCTCCAATCGGGTGTTAGACCGCGACATTAGTAGGACGCCAACCGATCAAGGTATCCATGAAGTTCTTGCACTTTCTCGGGACCTCCCCACTCCGCCCAGTACACTGCGACATCATCGCTCGTGCCCTCGAACTCGAAAAGCTCCTCGGAGATAGCAGCAGCCACCTTCCGCACTTGCTCCTCCAGCGGTCCAGGTAGGGGCGCGGAGGTCGTAAGGAGATAGCCGTTGGGGTAGTTTGCGCCCGTCTTGGGAGTCCGCTGAACCATTGACCAGATTGGACCACCGCGCACTCGCCGTGCCATTGAATACCGGATGCACTGATCCGGGTCCACTGACACTAGCTCTCCGTTCTTTGCGAACTCTGGCAAGTCGCGTGTGACTTCGCGTACCGAAAGACCTCTGCGCGTTGCCTCCTCACGTTCCTTCGCGCCGGATCCAAACAGTGAGGAGAGTAGGCCCATGGATCTGTCCCGGCCTAACTAGTGATTAGGCCGCAAAGTGAGCGGCACGAAACTATCCATATGTAGATTCAACCATCTACTAATAGGTAGCGCCATATGCCGGCATATATCTACGAATGGATGGATCCTCGCCATTGCCTCACAGCAATCTGAGAAAGAGATATCGGGTGCCTTCACCGGCGCCAACGGCCTTGCCAGACTCTAGCCGTCGTTCTGGCCCGGCCGGAACTCCTTGAAACCCGGCAATCCGTCGCCGAACTTCACCCAGCCGAGGTCGTGGCTCAGCCAGGAATGGTGCGTCGGCGGGAAACGCTCCGGCTCATCCAGGCTGGCGGTGGTGATGTCGAGCGTGCCGGGCTGCTTGTCGTGGCGATAGGTGAGGGGCGTGCCGCAGTTGCCGCAGAAGGTGCGCACGACGGCGGGCGTGGAGCGGAACTCGCTGGGCTTGCCCTTGGTGAAACGAAACTTCATCGAGGCAAAGTTGACCCAGGCGACAACAGGCGCGGCCGCCACTCTGCGGCAAGTCCGGCAGTGGCAGACCATGGTGTTGGAACATTCGCCGTCCGCTTCGTAGCGGATCGCCCCGCAATAGCAGCCGCCTTCGATCATCGTCAGCTCCCGGGCAAGTCGAAACGCTGCCGCAGCGCCCTCTCGCCGGCAGCCGAGAAATTCACCACGCGCGAGTCGCGCGCGCGCTTCGCCCAGCCGAGCGCGAGGCAGCGCTCGAGCAAGGCCGCGCCGACCGAGCCCGCGAGGTGGTGCCGGCGCACGCTCCAGTCGAGGCACGGCCGGCACAGCGGGCGGCGCTGCTGCGCAAGCGACGGGAGCTCGATTCCCAGTTGCGCAAGGAACTTCTCGCCCTGCGCCGTGAGTTCCAGGTCCGCGCCCTTGCCGCGCAGGTGGCGCCACCCCTCGAGACTGTCGTACACCAGCACCCCCAGGTCTCCGGCCAGGTGGTCGTAGCACACGCGCGCTTTTCTCAACGCCGGTTCGCGCGGGCTGGAGCGCACGCGCACTGCGCCCACGCGGTAGGCCACGCCCATCAGGCTCTCCAGGAGCTGCGCCACGTCCCGGTCGGCGAGCCGGAAGTAGCGGTGCCGGCCCTGGTTCTCCACGGAAAGGAGTTTCGCCTCGAGCAGCTTTGACAGGTGCGCGCTCACCGTCTGCTTGGTGACACCGGCCACCTGCGCGAGTTCGGTCGCGGTGAGCGCCTGGCCGGTCATCAGGGCAGTGAGAATCTCCGCCCGCGCGTGGTCGCCGATGAGAGCGGCGATACCGACGATGTTCGGGCCGTCTTTCATGGTTCGATATTAGACGAACCATTAGCGGCGGGCAACGGGGTATCGTGGCGCGCGCTGGAAAAGCGCCTTATCCTGCGCGAGGAACGCACTTTCCTCGAGAACGTGGAGCCCGCATGATCGCCGTCATCTTCGAAGCCATCCCCAACGAGGGCAAGAAGGACGCCTACCTCGACGCCGCCGCGCGCCTGCGGCCGATCCTGGAGAAGATGGACGGCTTCATCTCCGTCGAGCGCTTCGAGAGCCTCACGCAGCCGGGCAAGCTCCTGTCGCTGTCCTTCTGGCGCGACGAGGAAGCCGTGCGCCAGTGGCGCAATGTGGAGGAGCACCGCCGCATCCAGGGGGCGGGACGCAAGTCGATTTTCAAGGACTACCGCCTGCGCGTCGCCGAGGTGCTGCGTGACTACGGGCTACACGAGCGCGCGCAGGCGCCCGAGGACTCGCGCGCCGCGCACCACGACTGACCTAGTTCGCGGCGAGGAAGTCCCGCATCGCCCGGGTGAACGCCGCGGGATTCTCGAGGTTCGACAGGTGCGCCGCCTGCGGGATCATGACCAGCTTGGAGCCGGGGGCGTTGTCGCGGATCGCCTCCGACATCGCCGGCGGCGTGCCCGGATCCTGGTCGCCGCAGATGACGAGGATCGGCGTCTTGATCTCCTTCAGCCGCGCGGTAAGGTTGATCTTCGGGATGGCGTGGCAGCAGCCGACGTAGCCGGCGACCGGCGTTGAGGCGATCAGCTTGGCGATGCCCGCCACCGGCTCCGGGTGCGATTGGCGGAACGACGCCGTGAACCAGCGCTCGAGCGTCGGCTGCACCAGCGGCTGCATGCCCTTTTCCTCGGCAATCTTGATGCGCTCCTGCCACAGCGGCCAGGCCTGCGCCGCAAAGCCGCTGGTGGTGTCGGCGAGCAAAAGCGTGCGGAACACGCCCGGGTACTTGAGGGCGAAGGTCTGCCCGATCATGCCGCCCATGGACAGGCCGCAGTAGTGGGGGTCTTTTACCCCGAGCACATCGAGCAGCGCCTTCAGGTCGTCAGCGAGCATCTCCAACGTGTACGCGCCCTTGGGTGCCTCGCTTGCACCGTGGCCGCGCGTGTCGTAGGCGCAGATGCGGTAGCTTTCCTTGAGCGCCGCGATCTGCGGGTCCCACATGCGCACGCTGCAGGCGAGCGAGTGGCTGAGGACGAGCCAGGGCGCGCCTTCCTTGCCGTGGATCTCGTAGTTGGTTTCGATGCCGTTGGCTTTTGCTTTCATGCGCGCCCCACGATGAGTGGAATCAACATTTCGTCCTCGCTCGCCCCGCCATGATGGCCGACGAGCCGGTGCCGGTGTTCACCCGGCGTCCAGTCCTTGAGCGTCGTGCGCCCGTGCATCAGCAGCGCGACGTCGCCGATACGCTCGGCGAAGCGCGGATGCGCGTCCCCCGGGCCGAACCAGCCTTGCGCGGCGAGCTCGGCGCTCGGGCACACCCGCGCCCGCTCGCCCAGCCAGACGCGCGCCCGCTCGATGAACTCGGGCACGCGGCCCTCCTGCACGTGGCAAAAGGCGATGCGGCTCTCGCCGCACAGAGGATAGCGCAGCAGCGCCGAAAGGCCCGGCGCGTCTGCGAAATCGAGCGCGTCCGCCCCCACGCTGTCGACA
>DASTTC010000286.1:0-5181 GCA_035760345.1 Burkholderiales bacterium
ACACGGTGGTGCTCGACTACAACGACGCCGCCCAGGTGAAGGCGCTGTTCGACGCGCGCGGCGCCGAAATCGCCGGCGTCATCGTCGAGCCGGTGGCGGGCAACATGAACCTGGTCCTGCCCGCGCCGGGCTTCCTGCAGATGCTGCGTGAGCAGTGCGCGCGCCATGGCGCGGTGCTCGTGTTCGACGAAGTCATGACGGGGTTTCGCGTCGCACCGGGGGGTGCGCAGGCGCGCTACGGCATCCGGCCCGATCTCACCACCCTGGGCAAGGTGATCGGCGGCGGGCTTCCGGTCGCGGCGGTGGGCGGACGACGCGACATCATGGAGAAAATCGCCCCGCTCGGCCCCGTGTACCAGGCCGGCACGCTGTCGGGCAATCCGGTGGCCGTCGCCGCCGGGCTGGCAACCCTGAGGCTGGTCGACACGCCCGAGTTCCAGCCGCGCATCGAGGCGACGACGCGCGCCCTCGTCGAGGGGCTCGCCGCGCAGGCCAAGCGCGCCGGCGTCGCATTCTCGGCGCAGTGCATCGGCAGCATGTTCGGCCTGTACTTTCGCGCAACGCCGCCGACGAGCTTCGCCGAGGTCATGCAATGCGACGCGCCGCGCTTCAAACGCTTCTTCCAGGTGATGCTGGCACAGGGGATCTACCTCGCGCCCTCGGCCTACGAGGCAGGATTCGTGTCGGCCGCGCACGGCGCCGCCGAGGTCGAGGAAACGCTTGCCGCGGCGAGCGCGGCCTTCGGCAAGCTCGCCTGACATGCAGATCGTCATCCGCGAGCTTCCCAGGCTGGAACGCGACAAGTTCGCGCGGCACCTGCGCGCGCTCGAGGCGGAGGACCGGCGCCTGCGTTTCGGCCTCGCCCTCCCCGACGCGGCGATCGACGATTACGTGGCAGGCATCGATTTCGCGCACGACGCCGTGTTCGGGGTTTTCGACGATCGGCTCGAGCTCGCCGGCGCGGCGCACCTCGCGCGCGCCGACGCGCACGCCGAACTCGGCGTGTCGGTCCTTGCTTCGCACCGCGGCCGCGGCATTGGCGGTGCGCTGCTCGCGCGCGCCCATCTGCACGCCCGCAACTGGGGAATCGGCACGCTTTTCATGCACTGCCTGACCGAGAACGGGGCCATCCTGCACCTGGCGGGCAAACAGGGCATGCGCATCGTGGCCGAGAGCGGCGAAGCCGACGCCCATCTGGCCTTGCCGCCGGCGAGCCCGGCGAGCATCGCGCAGGCCCTGTTCGACGAGCGCGTCGGGTTGTTTGACTACGCGCTCAAGTCGCAGGTCGAGGCGGCGCGGCGACTGATACTGGCGGGCGTGCTCACCGTCCCCCCCTCGGACCGCCGGCGCTAGCACCTCGGCCGGCTCATCGGCGGATGCCTCAGGGAATCTGCGCGTAGCTCATGTGGTGCTGGATGGTGGCGATTCGGCTCTCGACGTACGCCGTGCTGGTGCCGCGCTGGTAGCGACGCGGGCTGGGCAGGATGGCCGCGAGCCAGGCCGCCTGTCGCGCATCCAGGCGCGCGGCGGGCACGCCGAAGTGGTAGCGTGCCGCGGCCTCGGCGCCGAATACGCCGTCGCCCCATTCGGCGAAGTTGAGGTACAGCTCGAGGATGCGCCGCTTGTCCATGGCGTGCTCGAGCATGGCGGTGATCACTGCCTCCTGGCCCTTGCGCAGCCAAGAGCGTTGCCCCGACAGGAACAGGTTCTTGGCGAGCTGTTGGCTGAGGGTGGAGGCGCCCGCCACCACCTTGCCGCGGCGCTCGTTCTTCGCCATCGCCTTCTGGATGGCCTCCCAGTCGAAGCCGTCGTGGTCGAGGAACTTCGCATCCTCGGCGGCCACCACCGCGCGCTTGAGCTCGACCGAAATGCGTTCGTACGGGATCCAGCGGTGGCGCAGCCGCGCCTGCGGATCGGCAGTGCGCATCTCGTCGAGGCGGCGCTCCATGAACGCGGTGCTCTCGGGGGCGCTGCGCGCCCACCACAGGATCTGCGCATAGAACCAGGCCTGCACGAGCAGCACCGAGGCCGCCAGCACCACCAGCACGGTGCCTGTGACACGCGCGGCGCGGCGCCAGGTACGCCGCACGCGTTAGCCCGCGCGCAGCGCGGCGAGTACCGTTCGCGTGTCCGGACGCACCCCGCGCCAGACGAGAAAGGCCTCCGCCGCCTGCTCCACCAGCATGCCGAGGCCGTCGCATGCCGCCGCGCCGGCCGCGCGCGCCATGGCCAGGAACTCGGTGTCGCGGCCGTACAGCATGTCGTAGGCGAGCGCGCCGGGGCGGAACAACCCCTGCGGCAGGCGCGGCAGCTCGCCGTCCAGTCCCGCGGCGGTGGCGTTGACGACGAGGTCGAAGGCGCGCCCGTCAAGCGCGTCGAATCCGCACGCGGCAACACCCGACACGCGAACCGCCAGCGCTTGGGCACGCGCGGGCGTGCGGTTGGCGATGACGATCGAAGCAACGCCTGCCTGCGCGAGCGGCGCGAGCACGCCTTGCGCTGCACCGCCTGCCCCGAGCAGCAGAACCTGCGCCCCGGCGAGGCTGCGCCCGAGGTTCACGGTAAGGTCGCGCAGCAGACCGACGCCGTCGGTGTTGTCGCCAAACGGCTGTGCGCGATCCAGCAGTAGCGTGTTGACGGCTTGCGCTGCAGCCGCGCGCTCGGTGGTGCCGGCGCAGTAGCGAAAGGCCTCGCCCTTGAACGGCAGTGTGACGTTGAGGCCCTTGCCGCCCGCGGCGCGAAACTTCTCCACCTCGCGTACGAAGCCGTCGGCCGGCGCATCGATCGCGCCATACTCGATAGCCTCGCCCGTGGCGCGCGCGAACTGCGCGTGGATCCAGGGGGACTTGGAATGGGCGACCGGGTGGCCGATCACTGCATAGCGGTCCGGCACGGCCTCATTTAGTCCATAGCTTGTCGCCGCGGCCGAAGAACCAGGTGCGCGTGATCACCAACTGATCGTACTCGCGGCGGATGTGGGGCGGAAACGCCGCATAGGGCGACGCCATGCGCACGATGCGAAAGGCCGCGTCGTCCAGCACCTTGAGCCCCGAGGAGCGGTCGAGCTCGATCGATTCGACGTTGCCATCGGCGCGCAGCGTCACTGTCATGCGCAGGTTGCCGTAGAGGCGGCCGCGGGCGGCCGCCGGATAGTTATCGGTGCCCACGCGCTCCACCGTGCGCCGCCAGTCCTCTTCGTACTGCGCGAAGCGGTACTCCACGGCGCTCGCGCCGATGAATTTCTTGCGCGGACGCTTCTGGTAGGTCTCGAGGTTGCGGTCGATCTCCGCCTGCAGGCGCATCGCGGCAAGCGACAGGTCGGCGAGATCGCGTCCCGCGATCCGGGGCGTGGCCTCGTCGGCGGGCGCTCGGCGCTCGGGGCCGGCGGCCACAGCCGGCGCGGGCAAGCGCGACTGGGCGAGCAGCTGCCTCTGCCGCGCCTCCAGTTCGCGCACGCGGCGCTCGGCCTGCGCCAGGTCGCGGCCCGGGCGGCGCGGGTCGATCACCGGCAGCGGCGATTTCGCGCGTCGCGCCAGATCGGTGTCGCCGCCGCCGTCCAGGTTGGCCTGCGCCAGCGCCTCGGTGCGCGCCGGGCGCTGCTGCGTCTTTGCGTTGACGAGGATCACGTCGAGCGCCGGGCTGTCATTGCGCCAGCGCGTTTCGTCGGGAAACCTGAAATGCACCGACAGCAGGACCACGTGCAGCAGCAGCGACGCCGCTACCGACGCGTACAGGACGCGGGACCGTTGATCGAGCCCGGACCAGAATTCGGCCGCGCCCGGCATGTGCGTCGCTACGGCTCCCTGCAATGGCGCCTCGAGGCCATGGACCGCCGCCATTCTAGGCGTTCAGGGCGCTTCGCGCTCGTCACCCTGGACCGGCTCGCCGCCGCCTGCGTCCAGTGTCCCGCGATACGCCAGCTCGAGCCTGCATTCCAGCAGATCGACCGACTCCACCGCCAGGCGCACGCGCGTGCCCGGGGCGAGCGCCGGCAGCGACGGCACGCGCACCGCCAGCGGCAGGCGCTCGAAGCGCACCAGGTTCTCGCGCAGCAGCACGGCGTCGACCTCGCCCACCTCCTCCTGCAGCAGCCAGCGCAGGCACCAGTACTGTTCCATGGCGCGCTGGTATTCGTCGTAGCGAGCGTGCGTCACCTCGAACGCGCGCAGCGCGGCCAGCAGCACTTCGGAGGTGCGCGCGAACGGGGGCTTGCGCGCGCCGAGCGCCGCGATGAGTTGCCACTGGTTGACCAGATCCACGTAGCGGCGCAGCGGCGAGCTCATCCACGCGTAGCACGCGAGGCCCAAGCCGTCGTGCGCCTCGGCGTGCACGCTCATCCTGACTTTGCCCGAGGACTGCACGCGGTACAGCGCCGCCACGTCGCGCTCGGCGAGCAGCTCGCCCCAGGTGGCGTTGGCGAGGATCATGAGCTCCGACACCAGCTTGTCGAGCGGCGCCCCGCGCCGGCGCGGCTCGATGCTCACGCGTCCGTCTTCGACGCGGAAGCTATAGTCGACCGCCGACGCGTTGACGCTCGCCTTGCCGCGCCGGCGCTCCAGCGCCTCGGCGAACTGCCACAGGGTGCGCAACTCGCCGGCGCGCGGCGCGTCCGCGTCCGTGCCCGCGGCTAGCGCGGCGTCGAGAGCCGCCACCTCGCCGTGGCGCAGGTTGTCGGCGACGCGTACGCGCTCGATGCGCGAGTGATGGCCGCGCACCGACAGATCCGCCGCGGCGACATTCAGGTACAGCGAGACCACCGCGCGCTCGGTGCCCGCGTCGAGCGAATAGCGCGCGATGACGTCCTCAGGCAGCATGGTCACCTTGACGCCGGGCATGTAGGCGGTGGACAAGCGCTCGCGCGCAAGCGCATCGAGCGCAGAACCCGGAGCGAAGCCCAGCGCGGGCGCGGCGATGTGCACGCCGACGCGCCACTGGTCGGCGGAAACGCGCACCAGCGAAAACGCGTCGTCGATTTCCGTGGTGTCGGCATCATCCAGGCTGAACGCCGATACGTCCGCGAGCGGCAGGTCGGACGGCGGCTCGGGCACCTCGTGCGGTGGAAACGCGGTGCCGCGCGGGTAGAACTCGAACAGGAACCGGTTCAGGTGGTACGCATGCGTGTCGCTGACGACGCCGCAGCGCTCCAGCAGGCGCGCAGGGCCCAGCCCGGTCGCCTTGCAG
>DASTTC010000287.1:0-4560 GCA_035760345.1 Burkholderiales bacterium
GCCATCGATGGCGCCACCGGTGCGTTATCGGAAATCGCAGGCAGTCCATTTGCCGGGGGCGGTCAACTCGCCGTCGACCCTACCGGCAAGTTCGCCTACGTGGCGACGGGCGGCAACGTATCGGCCTACACCATCAACGCCACCACCGGGGCACTCACCGGCATCGGCGCGTTCGCGGCGGGGGCCAGTCCCTACCGCGTCGCCGTCGACCCCTCGGGCCAGTTCGCCTACGCGGTGAATCGCGGCGGCAATGACATCTCGGCCTACAGCATCGACCCCGTGACCGGGGCACTCACCAGCGTTGGCGCAGCGGTCGCGGCGGGGATCCGACCCCAAGCCATCGCCACGACCCGCAAGATCCCGTAATCCCGCCGGCGAGAGGGAACGCGGTGTTCCCTACTCACTCGCCTCGAGCAGGCACCGCGCCCCACAGCAATCCCACGGCGGTCTTGGCATCCGAAATGCGCCCGTCGCGCACCATCTCCTGCGCTTCAGCGAGCGGCAGCGTGAACACTTCCAGGAACTCCCCCGCCTCCAGCTTCGGCGCGCGCAGTTCCAGCCCGCGCGCCAGCCACAACTCGATGCCCTCGTCGCTGTAGCCGATGGCGTTGTGGATGACGCCGAGGCGCCGCCACTCGGCGGCGACGTAGCCCGTTTCCTCCAGCAGCTCGCGCCGGCCGGTGGCCTCCGGCGTCTCCCCCGGATCGCGCTTGCCCGCCGGCAGCTCGATGAATACCTTGCCATGCGGATAGCGGAACTGCCGCTCCAGTACCACCTGCCCGTCGTCCAGCAGGGCCAGGATCACCACCGCGCCGGGATGGCGGATGTATTCGCGCACCGCCTCGCTGCCGTCGGGCAGGCGCACGCGGTCGCGATGCACCTTGAGCAGGCGCCCGGAGAACACCACTTCGCCCTCCAGCAAGATTTCGTCCAGGTCCTTCGACACTACAGCGAGCGGATCGCGACCTGGCACAGCGTCATCAGCGGCTGCGGCAGGATGCCGATCGCGAGCAGCGCCACGCCGTTGACCGAGAGCAGCACGCGCGCCGCGCCGCCGCCCGCCGGCGCCACCTCGCCCGCCGGCTCGTCGAAGTACATGAGCTTCACCACGCGCAGGTAGTAGAACGCGCCGATGAGCGAGAACGCCACCGCCACCACCGCGAGCCAGATCTGGCCCGCCTGCACCACGGACGAGATCACGGCCAGCTTGGCGTAAAAGCCCGCCAGGGGCGGCACGCCGGCGAGCGAGAACATCATCAGCAGCATGAGGAAGGCGACCCACGGGTCGCGCCGATTCATGCCCTTCATGTCCTCCAGGCGCTCGCACTCGTAGCCCTTGCGCGAGGCGAGCAGCAGCACGCCGAACGCGCCCAGCGACATCAGCACGTAGACCACGGTGTAGAACATCGCAGCGCCGTAGGCATCCACCGCGTTCAGGCGGTTGCCCTCGACCACCCCCGAGAGCAGGCCGAGCAGCATGAAGCCCATGTGCGCGATGGTCGAGTACGCGAGCATGCGCTTCAGGTTGGTCTGCGCGATCGCCGCGAGGTTGCCGAGCGCCATCGACAGGACGGCGAGCACCGTCAGCATCTGCTGCCAGTCCACCGCCAGGGCCGGCAAGCCGTTCACCAGCAGCCGCAACGCCATGGCGAACGCCGCGAGCTTGGGCGCGGTGCCGATCACCAGCGTCACCGCCGTGCTGGCGCCGTGGTAGACGTCCGGGATCCACATGTGGAACGGCACCACGCCGAGCTTGAAGGCGATGCCCGCGACCATGAACACCAGGCCGAACACCAGCAGCACGTGCCCGCTGCTCGAGGCGGCGAGGCCCGCGGCCCGCGCGGCCACCTCGGGTAGCAGCAGCGAGCCGGTGGCGCCGTAGATCATCGACATGCCGTAGAGCAGCAGGCCGGAGGCCAGCGCACCGAGCACGAAATACTTCATCGCCGCCTCGCTGGAGGCGGCCACGTCCCGGTTCAGCGCCACCAGCGCGTACAGGCACAGCGACAGCAGCTCCAGGCCGAGGTACAGGGTGAGGAAGCTGTTGGCGCTCACCATCACCATGATGCCGAGCAGCGCGAACAGCATCAGCGTGAGGAACTCGCCGCGCAGCAGCCCGCGATCGAGCAGGTACGGCCGGGCGTACACCAGCGCCGCCGACACCGCCAGCGTGGCGAACAGCTTCAGCACCTGCGACAGCATGTCCGAGACGTACAGGCCGTAGAAGATGTAGTAGCGCGTACCGCCGGACTCGGCGATCACGTACAGCGTCGCCACGAAGCACAGCGCGAGGACCGCCTGGGCGAACCAGAAGCTCGTGCGCCGGCCGGCGTGCTTCGACAGCAGGTCGACGATCATCAGCGCGCTGGCGCCGGCGAGCAGGATCATCTCGGGCAGCGCGCGCAGGTGGCTGAGCAGTTCGGTGAGGCTCATCACTTGGGCTGCGCGACGTGGCGCAGCAGCTCGCCGACCGAGGCGTGCATTACCTCGGTAAAGGGCAGCGGATACAGCCCCATGAACAGCACCGCGGCGGCCAGCAGGCCCAGCACCAGCGTCTCGCGCGGGTTGATGTCCTTCAGCGCCGCGACCTGCGCGTTGGCCACCGCGCCGAAGATCACGCGCTTGTACATCCACAGCGTGTACGCGGCACCGAACACGAGCGTGGTGGCGGCGGCCGCAGCGAGCCAGAAGCTCTGTTGCATCGCGCCCATGATCACCATGAACTCGCCGACGAAGCCGCTGGTCGCGGGCAGGCCGCAATTGGCCATTGCGAACAGCATCATCAGCGCGGCGAAGCGCGGCATGGTATTCACCACGCCGCCGTAGTCCGCGATCATGCGGCTGTGCATGCGGTCATAGAGCACGCCCACGCACAGGAACAGCGCCGCCGAGACGAAGCCGTGCGAGATCATCTGCACCAGCGCGCCTTCCACGCCCCAGGCGTTGAACACGAAAAAGCCCAGCGTCACGAACCCCATGTGCGAAATGGACGAGTAGGCGATGAGCTTTTTCAGGTCGGTCTGCACCAGCGCCACCAATCCGATGTACACCACCGCGACCAGCGACAACGCGATCATCATCCAGGCCAGCTCGCGCGACGCATCGGGCAGGATCGGCAGCGAAAAGCGCACCAAGCCGTAGGCGCCGAGCTTGAGCATGATGGCCGCCAGCACCACCGAGCCGCCGGTGGGCGCCTCCACGTGGGCGTCGGGCAGCCAGGTATGCACCGGCCACATCGGCACCTTGACGGCGAAGGCGAGCAGGAAGCCGAAGAACAGCCACTGCTGCGCGCCGAGCGGCAGCGGCAGCTTGTGCCAGTCGAGGATGGCGAAACTGCCTCCCGACTTGCCGTAGAGGTAAAGCAGCGCCACCAGCATCAGCAGCGACCCCGCCAGCGTATAGAGAAAGAACTTCACCGCCGCGTACACGCGGTTGGGCCCGCCCCACACGCCGATGATGAGGAACATCGGGATCAGCGTGGCCTCGAAGAACACGTAGAACAGCACCCCGTCCAGGGCGCAGAACACGCCGTTCATCACCCCGGAGAGCATGAGAAACGAGGCGTAGTACTGCCCTACCCGGCTCTCGATCACGCTCCAGCCGGCGACCACCACCAGCACGGTGATGAAGGCGTTGAGGATCATGAACAGCACCGAGATGCCGTCCACCCCCAGGTGGTAGTTGACGTTGAACGCCGCGATCCACGGCGCGAATTCCTCGAACTGCATCTGCGCGGTGCCGGTGTCGAAGCCGGCGTACAGCGGCAGCGTGACCAGGAATCCGGCCAGCGCGCCGGCCAGCGCGAGCATGCGCTGCAAGGGCGCATTGCGATCGCCGCCCATGGCGAGCACCGCGAGCGCGGCGCCGATCGGCACCCAGATGGCCAGCGACAGGTAAGGCAGGCTCATCGCGCTACGGCCAGAACCGCCAGAGCACCCAGCTCACGCCGGCGAGGATGCCGAACAGCATCAGGAACGCGTAGGTGTTGAGGATTCCGGTCTGCAACTGCCGCACCATGCCGGAGAACCACCCCACCACGCGCGCCGAGCCGTTGACCGCGAGCCCGTCGATGACGGTCTGGTCCCCCGCCTTCCACAGGCCGGTGCCCACCACGCGCGCGCCCGCCGCGAACAGCCACGCGTAAAGCTCGTCGAAGCCGTACTTGCGCTCCACCACCGCGTAGATCGGCCCCAGGCGCATGGCGATGCGCTTGGGCAGGTCGGGGCGCAGGCGGTACAGGACATAAGCCGTGACGATGCCGGCCAGCGCCAGCCAGAACGGCGCCGAGACCAAGCCGTGGGCGAAGAACGCCCAGGTGCTCTCGACCTCGACGAAATAGCCGATCAGCCAGCCCGCCAGCACCGACGGGATCGCCAGCAGCACCAGCGGCACCGTGACCACCGCGGGCGACTCGTGCGGCGGGTGCGCGGTGTCGAAGCGCGGCAGGCCGTGGAACGCCATGAACAGCATGCGGAAGGTGTACGTGGCGGTCACGAAAACGCAGGCCAGCACGCACGCATAAGCGAATCCCGCGCCGGGGATCGTCGCCTGCCCCGCAGC
>DASTTC010000288.1:0-4627 GCA_035760345.1 Burkholderiales bacterium
GCCGCAGCGCGGATTTCCTGACGCGCTACCTGCCGCAGCTCGGCTATGCCGAGGAGGCGGGTGCGGCGGCCAAGCTGGTGCATTTCACCGGCTATGAAATGGACATCGAGGACATCCTGCTGCACGACCCCAAGGACCGGCGGCTCGGCTGCCTGGTGGGCACGGCCGACCTGATCGGCCAGATGTCGGACCGGCTGTACCTCGAGAAATGCCGCGAGTTCCTTTATCCGGAGTTCGTCTGGGGACACATCGCCCGCGAGACGCTCGCCGACGGCCGCGAGATCGTGCGCTACGCCTCGCCCGATGATCTCATGCTGAAGACCCCGGGCTTCTACGACTACGTGGCGCGGGCGCGCATCGAGAAGAAGCTGGGCGGCGTCGACCGCTACGCCGAAGCGCATTTCGACGGCCCCAGCCTTTACCAGACCGAGATCGACCGCAACATGGGATTCCTGAAGGGCGCCATCGAGCAAGCGGACCTGAAGCGCATGCGGCGCTTCTGCTATTCGCTGTCCCGGAGGCACGCCGAAGCCGCGTAGTTGCCTCGCGCGCTGTGGGGTTTGTCACGGTTTGTCACGATTAGGCAGCAGATCGGACTCCCGGCGCTTGCCCAGCCCGGGGTCCGTGGCAATACTTCTCTCGATGGTCCCCGAAAGAATCCGGCACGGCGCCACCCGCCCCGAGATCGCACCGGCGCTGTTCCGGCTGCTGGCCGAGGCTGCCTTGTCGCGCGCCGCGCTCGACGCCTGCGGCGCTCCGGTGGCGCTCGCGGATGCGGCATCCCCGTCGCGCCCGCTCAGTTACGTGAACCGGGCGTTCGAGAGTTTCTTCGGCTATCGCGCGGCGGAATCGCTGGGCCGTCCCGTGGCGGGACTGCTGTTCGCGGGAGATGCCGCCGCCGAAGGCCTGTTCCGGGAGGACGCGACGCGCGTGCAGTTGCGTGCGCTACGCAAGGACGGCGCTCAGGCCTGGGTCGAGGTTGCGGTCAGCGCGATCCATGGCAGCGACGGACGCGTCACGCACTGGGTGCTCGCGTTTTCGGACCGCACCGAGCTGGAAGCCCTGCGAGCGCGCTCCTGAACGCGGTGGCTCAGTCGTCTTTCGACTGCAGCGACTGCCAGAGGTCGACCAGCATCATGCCCACGCCAATCACCATCACGGCGATCAGCGCCGGGTCCTGCAGCTTGATCGCCGGGGGCGCGAGGAACGCGATGAGCAGGACGGCTGCAATGATGCCCGCGAGGATTTTAAGCGCCATAAATTCTCCTTCAGTCCACCTTAGCCCGTCTGCACCTGAGCCGCCAGCCAGCGCGCGGTTCGCAGCAGCCGCGCGTCCGCCGAGCGCGGTCCGACCAGCTGCACGCCCATTGGCAGGCCGTTTTCGCCCTTCATCAGCGGCAGGCTGACGGCGGGCATGCCGCACAGCGTCCACAGCGTGCAGAACGCGGGATCTCCGGTCGAGTCGAGCCCCTTGGGCGCCGTACCGGTGGCCGCCGGCGTGAGGATGGCATCGCAGCGCTCGAAGATTTCCGCGAACCCCTCGTTCAGCGGCGCAATGCGCGCCAGCGCCGTCTGGTAATCGAAGGCGCGGGCTTCGCGCCCTCGCTCGAGCAGCGAGCGTAGTTGCGGCGACAGCTTGTCACGCCCCCGCTCCCATTCGGCGGCAAAATTCGCCGCCATTTCCGCCTCCATGATGGTGCGCTGCCAGTCCCAGGCCTGGCGCGCCGATTCCGGCAGCTCGATTTCCACCACACGGTCGCCGAGCGCCGCCATCAGCTCCGCAAACCCTTCCTTCAGGTCGTCGGCTGCGCGCTCCCACGCCGGCGTCTTCACGAAGGCGAGCAGCGGCGGCAGCGGGGGCTCCGCCCCGGCCACCGACACGAAGGCAGGACGAGCGCGCACGCGCGTGTCCGGATCGCGCGGATCGTGGCCGACAATCTGCTCGCCGAGCAGCGCCAGGTCTTCCAGCGTGCGCGCGAACAGGCCCACATGGTCGAGCGTGCGCGACAACTGCAGCATGCCGCCGCGCGGCACCAGGCCGTGGGTCGGCTTGAAGCCGTAGACACCGCAATACGACGCCGGCCGGATCGTCGAGCCATTGGTCTGGCTGCCAAGCGCGAGCGGCACCATGCCGGCAGCCACCGCCGCCGCCGAGCCGCTGGAGGAGCCGCCGGGAGTGTGCTCGGGGTTGTGCGGATTGCGCGTCTTGCCGGGTGCGTAGTAGGCGCACTCCGTCGTCACGGTCTTGCCGAGCACGACCGCGCCTGCCGCACGCAGCATCGCCGCCACGGTTGCGTCGTGCACCGGCGTGCGGCCCGCGTGCAGGACCGTCCCGTCTTCGGTGGGGTAGTCGAGCGTATCGATGATGTCCTTCAAGCCCACCGGCACCCCGTGCAGCGGCCCGGTGGGCTGGCCCTCGCTGCGGTCGCGGTCGCGCGCGCGCGCCTGCGTCAGCGCATGCTCCGGATCGAGGTGCGCCCAGGCCTGCACGGCGCCATCGGCCTCGCGCACGCGCGCGAGGCACGCTTCGACCAGCTGCTCCGAGCTGATCGCGCCGTCCCGAAGCGCGCGCGCCGCATCCGACGCCGAGAGCCAGTTGAGTGGCGTGGCGTCCATGTCAGTCCCTAGCGCAGCCCGTAGAACAGCTCGGGCAGCCAGAAGATGGTCTGCGGGAACACGTACACCGCCACCATAGCGAGGAACACCATCCCCACGAACGGCAGGCAGCCACTGAAGATGGTCCACAGCTGCACATAGGGCGGCGCGATACCCTTCAGGTAGTAGGCCGACATCGCCATCGGCGGCGTGAGGAACGAGGTCTGCAAGTTGAGCGCGATGAGGATGCCGAACATCATCGGGTCGACCTGGAAATGCGGCAGCAGCGGCAGGAAAATCGGCACGAAGATGATGATGATCTCGCTCCACTCCAGCGGCCAGCCGAGCAGGAAGATGATCACCTGCGCGAGGATCAGGAAGGTCACCGTATTGAGGTCGAGCCCGAGCACGAACGCCTTGATCAGCCCTTCACCGCCGAGATAGGAAAACACCGAGGAGAAGGTCCAGGAGCCGATGAACAGGAAGCACACCATCGCCGTGGTGCGCGCCGTGAGGTACACGGCCTCCTGCAGCCGGCGCCAGGTGAGCGCGGCATAGGCAGCCGCCAGCAGCACCGCGCCGAGCGCACCGACCGCGGCGGCCTCGCTCGGCGTCGCCAGGCCAAACAGGATCGAGCCCAGCACCGAGAGGATCAGGACCGCCAGCGGCACGAAGGCCTGCGCCAGAAGGAGAAGGACCCGGCCCCAGCCCACGTTCGATTCGCTCTCCGGCAGCTTGGGCGCGAGCTTCGGGTCGATCATCGCGCGCGCGATCACGTACAGCACGTACATCCCCGCGAGCAGGAACCCGGGGATGAGCGCCGCGGCATACAGCTTCACCACCGAGACCGCCGAGGTGGCCGCGTACACGATCAGCATGATCGAGGGCGGGATCAGGATGCCCAGCGTGCCGCCGGCGCAGATCACCCCCGCCGAGAGCTTCTGGTCGTAGCCCGCCTTGAGCATCGCGGGAAACGCGAGCAAACCCATCAGCGTGACGACCGCGCCGACGATGCCCGTGGCCGTGGCGAACAACGCGCACGTGATGAGCGCCGCCACCGCCATCGCGCCAGGCACGTGACGCAAGGCGACCTGCAGGCTGTAGAACAGGCGATCGAGAATGTTGGAACGCTCGATCATGTAGCCCATGAACAGGAACAGCGGCACCGCGATCAGCACGTCGTTATTCATCACGCTGAACGTGTTTTGCGTCAGCAGGTAGAACACGCGGTTGTCGAAGAACGCCTGGTCGGGCTGGAAGTAGGCGTAGTAGCCGAACATCACGCCCATCGCGATCAGCGTGAACGCGATGGGAAAGCCCAGCATGATGATGAAGATGAACAGCCCCAGCATCACCAGGGCGATGACCGGGTCGCTCACGGCGCCTCCGGCTTCGCCTGGGCCGCGTGCTCTGCGGCGATCGCGTCTTCCAGTTCCTCGACATCGTGCAGCCGCTGCGCCCAGACGCCCTCGCGCAGGCACAACACGCAGCGCAGCGACTCGGCAATGCCCTGCAGCGTAAGGAAGAAACCGGCAAACGGGATCAGTATCTTCAGCTGCCACACGGGAACGCCGACCGGGCTGTTGATGCTCACTTCTCGCAGCTTGAAGGCGTCAAAGCCGTAAGCCCAGCCCGATACCATCAGCGAGATGACGCCGGGAAAGAAAAACAGGACGTACAACGCGAGCTCGACGCTCGCCTGCACGCGCGGCGGCCATAACCGGTAGAGCACGTCGCCGCGCACGTGACCGTTCCTCGAAAGCGTGTACGCGCCGGCCATCAGGAACAACCCGCCGTACACGATGTAGCTCATGTCGAACGCCCAGCTGGTCGGGTTGTTCAGCGCATAGCGCACGAACACCTCGTAGCAGGTGCCGAGCATGAGGACGACGATCAGCCAGGCGAACGCATGGCCGACGGTCTTGCTCAGCTGGTCGACCCCGTAGATGAACTTCTGGATCATGGCCTAGGACGCGTGGGCTGCAGAAAAAGGGCGGCACCGATGGGTGCCGCCCCGGTGGGCATCAACCGC
>DASTTC010000289.1:0-3696 GCA_035760345.1 Burkholderiales bacterium
TTCTTCCTCAAATACGTGGCGAGCCATCCTGCCGTGACGGCCATCACGCCCGCCACCAGCCGGCCGAATAACATGGCGGACAACATGGGCGGCGCGGTGGGCCGGCTGCCGGATGCGGCGATGAGAAAGCGGATGATCCAACGGGTGGAGGAATTGCCATGAGACGTCGTAATTTCCTTGTGGTGGCCGGGGCTGCCGTTGCTGTTGGAGCCCTGCCCTTGCGCGCGGCGGAGAAGACGAAAATCGGCATCGTCGGCTCGGGCCGCGTGGGCAGCGCGATCGGCGCGGTGTGGGTGAAGGCCGGGCACGAAGTCATGTTCTCTTCGCGCAACCTCGAGCACGACAAGTCGCTCGCCGCACGGCTCGGCGGCGGCGCGCGCGCCGGGACGCCGCGCGAGGCAGCGGCGTTCGGCGAGGTGGTGATGGTGTCGGTGCCTTATGGCGCCCTGCCTTCTGTCGGCAAGGACTTGGGTGACCTGCTCAAGGGCAAGGTGGTGATCGATACCTGCAATCCGTTTCCCGGGCGCGATGGGAAGATCGCCGAGTGGGCGCGCGAGAAAGGCGCCGGGCTTGCGTCGGCCGAGCTGCTGCCGGGGGCGCTGCTGGTGCGTGCGTTCAATGCGATCGGTTCTGCGCGGATGGGGTCGGCGTACCAGGAGCCCGGGCGCGTGGGGATGCCGATCGCGGGGGACGATGCGAAGGCGGTGGCCGTGGCTTCGCGGCTGATTCGCGAGATCGGTTATGAGCCGGTGCTGATCGGTGGGCTCGAAAAAGGGAGATATCTCGTTCCGGGATCGCCGCTCGCGGGAGAGCGCAGCGCCGAGGAGATCCGGAAGATCGCGGCGACGCTCTAGCGGACGCACGGATAAGTCGGCGCCGCCGCGCGTTTGCACTGGTTTGCAAATTCAGCGGTTTTCGACGGTACGTCCATTTGTCAGCCAGCGGGATTCGGGGCAGTATCCCCGCGTGCATTGACGGAGGATGTGCAGCGTGGCTAAGGAGAGGCGATTCTTCAGGCTCACTTCCGAAGGACGCTCGTTGTGGTCGCGCCGCGAGTCCTTGCCGCTTCCCGCCGACTACCGCCGCGTCCTCGGCATGGTCGAGTTCGCCGGCTATCCCGAAGTCATCCGCAGCTACCTCGCCCGCTATGCAGAACGCGTCGTCGACGAGTGGCTCGCCGAGTTCGAGGCGCTGCGCCTGATCGAATCCATTTCGGCCGCGGACGTCGGCCTCGGCGAGATTGCCAGCAAGGTCGAGCCGCCGCCGATGGAGGCCGACGACCCGCGCGCGTCCGCGTCGGAAGTTTCCTTCGCGGACATCTCGCTGTCGCGCCTCGGCGTGTATGTGGCTTACGACCGCATCGCCAACCGGCCGGCGAGCCGCAAAGACCCGAGGTACACCGTGGCCCTGGTGGTGGAAGACGATCCGGACCAACTCGCGCTCGCGGTCCTGCGCCTGAGCACCGCGGAGTACGCCGTGCGCACCGCCGATAGCGTCAAGGCGATGGTCTCGAGCCTGCAGCAGGAAATGCCGGATGTGGTGTTCCTGGACATCGGGCTGCCGGACGGCGACGGGTTCGAGGTCCTGGCCACGCTGCGCCAGCATCCTGCGTACACGCATTTGCCGATCATCATGCTTACGGCAAAGACCGAGCCCGCGGATGTCGCCAAGGGTCTGGCGCTGGGGGCCGATGGCTACATCACCAAGCCCTACGGCAGGAACACGCTGGAGTACGCGCTGCGCTTCGTGATGAAACAGTCGGTGCCCGAACCGCGCGTGAGCCGTCCGGCCGTGCCGAATTCCATCTGGCAGACCGCCAAGGCGCGTTAGGTTCTCAGTTCTTCGGCGACGGCTTTTCCCAGAGCTTGGTCGCGACCTTTCCGTTCACGAACTGCACCGAGGCCACGGCATTCTGGTTTTTCCACCGCCAGGAAGTGCCGGAAATGCCTAGAAGGTTGAAGCTGTCGGATTCCGTGGGGGAGCCGAGAATGCCGACCACTTCCTGCTCGGTCATGCCCACCTGCACCTTGGAGAAATTTTCTTCCGAAACCTTCGAGCAGGCGCCCAGGGCGAGCGCCAGGACCAGGATCAGCGTGCGCAGTATCATCTACGCCGCCTTGGTTTGCGCGGCCTTCGCGCGGAACTCCGCAATGTCCGGGCGCGAGCCCCACAGGCAATAGGAGCTGGGCTCGAAGGGGAATTGCCTGGGTCGGTAGCTCCCCTCCTCTTCCTTCTTGATGAGCCGGACTCCGGTCGAGTACTCGTACACCATCCCGTCGGGGCCTTCGAAGTAGAGGAACATCGCGCTCGAGGTCGGGTGGCGGCCCGGGCCGAACACGATCTTCACCCCCTGCTCCTTCAGGAAATAGTACGAGCGCATCAGGTCGTCGATCCCGGCCACCTGGTGGTTCACGTGCTGCACGCCAGGGTAGCTCGAGGGGAACAGCGCCATGCGGTGGTGCACTTCGTCGATCCTCAATAGCGGCGCCGCGCCGATGCGGTCCGACACGCGCGCGTTCATCACCTGCGTCCAGAACGCTTCGTCGCGCACCGGGTCGGTAGTCCTCAGTCCGATGTGCGAGAAGCCGGTGATGCCGGCCGCGCGCTGCGGGAAGTATTCCTTGCCGCTGTGGTGCGGGCGCACCACGAGCTCGATGGGATTGCCGCTGGGATCCTTGAAGGCGACGTAGCTCTCCACCCTTCGCTGCGCGCAGCCGTCCTGGGTGCCCCACTTCACTTCGCGTTTCATGCTTTCCAGCGCTTGCGCCGCCGCGTCCAGCGCCTCCTTGCTTTCCACTTCGAAGGCCGTTGAGTGTTCCTGGGGGTCGCCTTTGAGGAACACCAGTGTGTGGTCGCGGGAATCGCTCCTGAAATAGCGGGCGTTGGTGTCGCAGCCGGCGGGCTCGAGACCCAGAATGTCGCGCGCGAAGTTCGCGGCGGCGTCGAGGTCGCGGGTGCCCAGGCGGACGTAACGGATGTCGCGGAGGAAAATCATGGCTTGAGTATAGGCCTGAGGTCCTCGCCGCGCCGGCCCGTCAAGCCTCGGCGGCGTAGAGCTGCGGCAGGAAGGCTTCGAAGTTGCCCACTTCCTCGATGTTGTGCTGGATCCAGGCGCGGCCGCGGGCTTCGTCGAAGGCGAACTGGCGGATGAGGGGATTCACCACCGCGCCGAAGAATTTCTCCGTGCCGATGACGAGGCTGTTGTGGTACTGCGTGCCTCCCGGCACCGCCTTGAATTCGTAGTCCATGGCCGCGAGATTGAAGCCGTGCATCTTCGGCCGGTGGCCGAAGCCCTGCTCGTCGAGCTTCACGATCTCCGTGTGCACGTCCACCAGGTAGTCCGGGTTGGCGCCCAGCATCTCGGTAAGGTGGATCACGCTCCCCACTCCGACCGTGCCGTCTGTATTCTTCTTCGCGTATTCGATGGCGATGTGGTCGTGCGGGTGCCAGACGCGGTAGCGGTTCAGTTTCTTCCCGGCGTAGTCCATATCGCCTTCCAGGTGCTTGAACCACCACACCAACATCTGCGGCGTCACGCCGCGAATCACGTCATGCTCGATCCAGCACTTCATCCTGCCGTCCGGGAGGATGTCGATTCCGGAGCGGGCGCTTCCTACCATTTTCTTCACCCAGGGAATGTCGAGCGGCTGCGGAGGATTGAGCTTCGCCGTGGCTAGTCGCGGCCGCAGGCCGAGG
>DASTTC010000290.1:0-4150 GCA_035760345.1 Burkholderiales bacterium
TGGTCAAGCCCCGCGAGGACGCGCACGTGCTGCACCACGCTGCGGCCGAGGGCGGACAGCGCGTAGCCGCCCTCCAGCATCGAGACCATGCGCCCCCCCGCGTGGCGATCCGCCACCGCCTTCACCTCCTGCGTCACCCAGGCGTAGTCCTGATCGGACAGCGAGAGCATCGCCATGTCGTCCTCGGCGTGCGCGTCGAAGCCGGCGGAGAACACCACCAGCTGCGGCTTGAAGCCAACGAGCGCCGGGATCCAGGCCTCGCTCACGGCCTTGCGGAACTGCTTCGAGCCGGCGCCCGCGCCCAACGGCACGTTGATCATGTTGGACGCAGGGTCGTGCGTGCCGCTGTAGGGATAAAACGGATGCTGGAAGGTGGAGACCATCAGCACCTGCGGATCGCTTGCGAAGATGTCCTCGGTGCCGTTGCCGTGGTGTACGTCGAAGTCGATGATGGCGACGCGCTCCAGGCCGTGCGCCTCGAGCGCATGGCGCGCCGCCACCGCGACGTTGTTGAAGATGCAAAATCCCATCGGCCGCGCGCGACAGGCGTGGTGGCCGGGCGGGCGCACGCTGCAAAAGGCGGCCTCGGCTTTGCCGCGCAGCACGAGATCGGTCGCCAGCACCGCGGCGCCCGCCGCGCGCAGCGCCGCCTGCAGCGTATGCGGATTCATCGCCGTATCCGGATCCAGATGCACCGTGCCTTCCTGCGGCGCGGCATCGCGGATGGCACGCACGTATTCCGGCGGATGCACGCGCGCCAGCTGCTCGTCGGAGGCGAGCGGCGCGTCGTGGCGCTCGAGGAACTGCCCGATGCCGGAGGCGATCAGCTGATCTTCGATTGCGGTGAGACGCTCGGGCCGCTCCGGATGCCAGGCGCCCATTTCGTGCCGCAGGCAATCCGCATGCGTGATGAATGCCACAGGCATGCGTCAAATCATACCCTGTACAATCGGCGCATGCTGCTGAAAACACAAATCAAAACGGCGACGTCGGCGACGCCGGTCGAGCGTCTCATCGCCACCGCCGGCAAAGTGATTCTCGGCAAGGAAGCGCAGGTCCGCCTCGCCCTCGCCTGCCTCATTGCGCGCGGCCATCTGCTGATCGAGGATCTGCCGGGCGTGGGCAAGACCACCCTCGCGCACGTGCTCGCGAAGACGCTCGGCCTGCATTTCCAGCGCATCCAGTTCACCAGCGACATGCTGCCGGCGGACATCATCGGTGTCTCGGTGTACGAGCGTGACAGCGGCGCATTCAAATTCCACCCCGGACCGATCTTCGCGCAGTTGATCCTCGCCGACGAAGTGAATCGCGCGACGCCAAAGACGCAAAGCGCGCTGCTGGAAGCGATGGAGGAGCACCAGGTCACGGTGGAGACCGAGACGCGCAAACTCCCCGAGCCGTTCTTCGTCATCGCCACGCAGAACCCGTCCGAGCAGGTCGGCACCTTTCCCCTGCCCGAGTCGCAGCTTGACCGCTTCCTGATGCGTATCGAGCTCGGCTACCCGGACCGCGATGCCGAGCGCGCGCTGCTCGCGGGCACCGACCGGCGCGACCTGCTGGCCAGCCTCGATCCGTGCATGAGTCCGGGCGAACTGGTGGAACTGCAGCAGAACGCACAGCGCGTGCACGTGGCCCCGGCGCTGCTCGATTACGTGCAGGCGATCGTGGCGTACACCCGCCGCTCGCCGGACTTCGTCGCGGGCCTGTCGCCGCGCGCGGCGCTCGCCCTGGTGCACTCGGCGCGCGCCTGGGCGCTGCTCGAAGGCCGCGACCGCGTCATTCCGGAGGACGTGCAGGCGATCCTGCCCGGGGTGGCCACGCACCGCCTGCGGCCCGCGCACGAGGCCGCGCGCCGCACGGACGTCGGCGCGCAGCTGCTCGCGGCAGTGCCTATTCCGTAGGAACGCCCCTAGGCGGCGGCGCGGTCGGCGCGCCGGCGCTCGCTTTCCTTGAGGACGCGCTTGCGCAGCCGGATGGACTTCGGCGTGATCTCCACCAGCTCGTCGTCGGCGATGAACTCCACCGCGTACTCCAGCGTCAGGCCGATCGGCGTCACCAGGTCGATGGCCTCGTCCTTGCCCGAGGCACGGATGTTGGTGAGCTGCTTGGTGCGGATCGGGTTCACCACCAGGTCGTTATCGCGGCTGTGGATGCCGACGATCATGCCCTCGTAGACCGGTTCGCCGGGGCTCACGAACATGCGGCCGCGCTCCTGCAGCTTCCACAGCGCGTAGGCGACGGCGACACCGTCGTCCTGCGACACCAGCACCCCGTTCCTGCGCTCGGCCATCTCATCGGCCTTCGCCGGGGCGTACTCGTCGAACACGTGGCTCATGATGCCGGTGCCGCGCGTCAGGGTCATGAATTCGCCCTGGAAACCGATCAGGCCGCGCGCCGGAATGCGGTAATCGAGGCGCACGCGGCCCTTGCCGTCGGGCTGCATGTCGAGCAGCTCGCCGCGGCGCCGGCCCAGTTCCTCCATCACGCCGCCCTGGTTCGCCTCTTCGACGTCCACCGTGAGCACCTCGTAGGGCTCGCTGCGCACGCCGCCGATTTCCTTGTAGATCACGCGCGGGCGCGACACTGCGATCTCGTAGCCCTCGCGGCGCATGTTCTCCAGCAGGATGGTCAGGTGCAGCTCGCCGCGACCGTGCACGATGAAGGTGTCCGTATCGTCGGGGTACTCCACGCGCATCGCGACGTTGCTCTTGGTCTCGCGCTCCAGGCGCTCGCGGATCTGCCGGCTGGTGACGAACTTGCCTTCGCGGCCGGCCAACGGCGAGGCGTTGACCAGGAAGTTCATGGTCAGCGTCGGCTCGTCCACCTTCAACAGCGGCAGCGCGTCGGGATGATCGGGGTGGCACAGCGTAGTGCCGATGCCCACTTCCTCGATGCCGTTGATCAGCACGATGTCGCCCGCCTCGGCCTCCTCGACCTGCACCCGCGCCAAGCCTTCGAACATCAGCACCTGGTTGACCTTGGCCTTGATGGGCTGCGCGTCCGGGCCGTTCAGCACCAGGACCTCCTGCGCCGCCCTGAGGCGCCCGCGGCGGATGCGGCCGATGCCGATCTTGCCGACGTAGCTCGAATAGTCGAGCGAGCAGATCTGCAGCTGCAGGGGCGCGTCGGGGTCTTCGTCGCGCATCGGCACGTACTTGAGGATCGCCTCGAACAGGGGCTTCAGGTCGCCACCGCGCTTGTTCGGGTCCAGACTCGCCCAGCCTTCCAGCGCCGAGGCGTAGACCACGGGGAAATCGAGCTGCTCCTCGGTGGCGCCGAGCTTGTCGAACAGGTCGAAGGTCTGGTTGACCACCCACTGCGCGCGCGCGCTGGGACGATCGACCTTGTTGACCACTACGATGGGCTTGAGACCCAGCGCCAGCGCCTTGCGGGTGACGAAGCGCGTCTGCGGCATCGGCCCTTCGACCGCGTCGACCAGCAGCAGCACGCCGTCCACCATGGAGAGCACGCGCTCGACTTCGCCGCCGAAGTCGGCATGGCCCGGGGTGTCGACGATGTTGATGTGGGTGCCCTCGTAGCGCACCGCGCAGTTCTTGGCGAGGATGGTGATGCCGCGCTCGCGCTCCAGATCGTTGGAGTCCATCACCCGCTCCTGCAGTTCTTCGTGCGCGGCGAAGGTACCCGTCGCGCGCAGCAGCTTGTCGACCAGCGTGGTCTTGCCGTGGTCGACATGGGCGATGATGGCGAGGTTGCGTAGTGCGCGTGGCATGGTCTTGATCAGAAAAGGAAAACGTCGTGCATTGTACGCGACTTGCATGCCGCCGTGTTGCGTTGCGTCATCCGTTGAACGTTGCAGCGATGGTGGCCTGGATCGCCGCGGCGGCCGCCCGGGGATCGGCCGCATCGCGAATCGGCCGACCCACCACGATGTAGTCGGCGCCATTGGCGAATGCCTGCGCCACGTCCACGATGCGCTTCTGGTCCTGCGCCCCGGACCCGGCGGGCCGCACGCCGGGAGTCACGACCAGCAGCCGGTCGCCGAACTGCGCCTTGATGCGCGCTGCCTCCAGCCCCGAGGCGATGACACCGTCGCAGCCCGACTCCAGCGCCACGCGCGCGCGCTGCAGCACCAGGTCCTGCACGCTGCCGGCGTAACCCATCTCGGCGATGCTGCGCTGATCGAAGCTCG
>DASTTC010000291.1:0-4069 GCA_035760345.1 Burkholderiales bacterium
TCGGTGATGCCGAGCGCGTAGCACACCGCGGAATTCGCCGCCGAGCCGCGGCCCTGGCACAGGATGCCGCGCTCGCGCGCGAAGCGCACCACGTCGTGCACCGTGAGGAAGAACGGCTCGTAGCCGAGCTCGGCGATCAGCGCGAGCTCGTAATCGACGAGCGAGCGCACCTTCTGTGGCACGCCGCCCGGGAAGCGCCAGGCGAGGCCGTCCGTGGCGAGCTTCTCCAGCCAGCCGGTGGGCGTGTGCCCGGGCGGCACGAGCTCCTCCGGATACTCGTAGCGCAGCTCGTCCAGGGAGAAATCGCAGCGCGCGGCGATCGCCACCGTTTCGGCGAGCAGCTCGGGCGGATAGAGCTGCGCGAGGCGCACGCGCGCGCGAAGATGCCGTTCGGCGTTCGGGAACAGCGAGCGGCCGCAGCGCTCGAGCGGCCTGCCGAGCCGGATCGCCGTGAGCGTGTCCTGCAGCGGCCGCCTCGAGCGCACATGCATGTGCACGTCCCCCGCCGCCGCGAGCGGCAAGCCGCACGCGCGCGACAAGCGCCGCAGGTCCTCCAGCTTCACGCGATCGTTCGGGCCGCAATGCAGTTCGGCTGCGATCCAGGCCCGTCCTGGAAAATGCGCCGCGAGCCAATCGACTTCCCCGGCGATCCGCAGCACCAGCAGCCCGCTCGCCGCGCACGCCTCGAGGTCGCCCCGCGCGAGCCGGTACGTTCCCTTGGATGCGCGCCGGCGCCCCGTGGTGATCAGGGTGCAAAGCGCTCCATAGGCGCGGCGGTCCGGGGCGAGAAGGACCAGGTGCGCGCCGTCGTCGAGTCGGACCTCGGCGCCGACGATCAGCTGCAGGCCCTGCTCTTTCGCCGCGAGGTGCGCGCGCGCCACGCCGGCCACCGAGCACTCGTCGGTGAGCGCGAGCGCCGTGTAGCCCAGGGCTCGCGCGCGGGCCACCAGCTCCCCGGGATGCGAAGCGCCGCGCAGGAAGGAGAAATTCGACAGGCAATGCAGCTCTGCGTATTCAGGCAAACAGTCCATGCAGGAACCAGCCTTCGCGCGCACGGTAGATCCAGGCGAGGGACGCACCCCGCGTGGCGATGAAGTAGTCGCGCACCACGTCCTCACCCTCCCACCAGCCCGACTCGATGCGCTCGGGCCCCGCGAGCAGCACGAAGTCTCCTTCCGCGAGGCGTCGCGGCGGCTCGAGCAGCCACAACGGGCGCGGCCCCGGCGGGGCCTCGGCCGCCCCGGCCCCGCTGGCGGCGGCGATCGCGCGCCAGGCGCGCTCGGGCCGGTGCTCGGCGTGCGTCGCCAGCCCGTGCACCCGCTCCTCGCCGAGGCGCGCCTGCAGGCGCTCGGCAAGCCGCTCCCAGGCCTCGGCGCCTGCGCGCGCATCGCCGAACAGGTCAACCGGGGCGCCGGCGAGCGGCGCAAGCCGGTCGGCCTCGAGCCGGATCGTGTCCGCCGGATGCGCGAGCACGCTCCTGTCCAGGCGCTCGCGCAACAGATGCAAGCAATGCTCGGCGTCGCGGCGCGGAGCGGCGAAACGAAGCTCCAGCCGCGTCGGCGAGGCCCCCCGATGCAGGAGGCTGAGCGTGAATCCCCGCACGCCGGCCTGCCGTGCGGCGAGAAAGCCCTCCATCTGCACCAGCAGGCGGCGCGCGGCGAACAGCACGCGCTCGGCCTGCGTCACCGGCGCCGGGAGCTCCAGCCGGGCGTTGAAGCGCTCGGGCGGTACGAAGAACCGGCGCGGCTCGGGCAGCGCACCCGTGGCCCGGTCCAGGTCGTCGAGGAGCCGCTGCCCGAGGCGCGCCGCCAGCCCCGCGCGCGGCAGCCGTGCAAGCTCGCCCAAGGTCCCGATGCCGATCCTGCGCAGCAGGTGGAACGCCTCCGGCGCGAGGCCCAGCGCTTCGAGGGCCACCGCATCCAGCGAGTGTCCGGCGCCACGCGCTCGCCAGAGTGCCGCTCGCGCTGTCGGGCCGGTGGCCAGCCGCGCCTCGAAACCCAGCTCGGCCAGCCCGCAGCGCAGGCGCGCCATCAGGCGGGCCATGCCGCCAAAGAGCCGCAGGCTGCCCTCGACTTCGAGCAGCACCTCCTGCGGGGGCTCGAGCGAGACGCGCTCGGTGAACTGGCTTGCCCAGAGGGCGATCGCCTCGAGCGCTTCCGTTTCAACGGACGCAGCGCGTTCGAGGACACGCAGCTGCGGCGCGAGCGCCCAGGCGGCCGCGAGCGCACTGCCCGGCCGCACCCCGGACGCTTCGGCGGCCGCATTGCAGGCGAGCACCGCGCGGCTGTCCACCACCGCCCAGGGCGCCTCCCCGCCCTCAGGCGAGGCATGGCCGCGCAGCCGGGCTTCGAGGGCGAGGCGCGGCAAGCAAAGCGCTACCCACAGCATGGACGGGTCTCGGGATCGGCAGGGACAGGGGCGCGCCGGGCGGGGCGCCGCGACGCTTGAAAATACGTACGACGAGCCGGGCGCCGTCCGCCTGCAGCGCCAGTCTCAAGGGGGCGGGCGAAGGTTCCGGCTCCACCCGGGCCGGCCGGAACAGGAAGGCCAGGGTCGCGCCTGCCTCCGCAGCGAGGGCGAGCCGCCTCAGCTCGTGATAGCCCGCGCGCGGCAGCCACATGAGCAATCCCCGGCAAGCGCCCGCGCGCAGCACTTGCTCGGCCGCCCAGAGCGCATCGCGCCGGCCGGGCGCCCTGACCACCGTCAGGCACTCAAGGCGCAGGCCCGCAGCGGCGAGCGCCGGCGCGTAAGGCAGGTGCGGGGGCGCCAGCCAGGCGATGCGCCCCTGCGCGCGGGAAAGCGCGGCGAGCGCCGGCAGCACGAGCTGCAATTCGCCGATCCCCTGGCCCGGGCACAGGACTTCGGTCAGCGTCCCCGGGACCCAGCCGCCCCCGGGCAGCTCGCGATCGAGTGCGGCATGGCCGCTGGGCACGGCCGGCGCGGTGGAAGGCGCGGTGGCGCCGCGCCAGACCGGGTGACGGCGGAGAACGGCCTCGAGCGCCGCGGTGGGGACTGCCATGGGGAAAAGCTCCTGTACTGTATTTATATACAGTATCAGGGGCGCAGGCAAGCGCCCCCGCCCCGCGCGACGCGGCTAGCGCCGCAAGCAGCGATAGACGTCGAAGGTCTGCTTGCCGTCCTGGACACTCGAGGCCGGCACGATAGTGTCGCCCCCCATGCCGGCGGCCGAATTCCTCGCGGTGACGTTGAGATTGTCCTGCACCGCGTCGGGGTGCCGAGGAATGAAGCCCGCCTTGTGCACCACGCTCGCCGTGAGCTTGCCCAGGTTGGTGCACGTGGCGACCGCTTCCGGGCTCGCCAGCCGTACACCGGCGCCCGCCGGCGTGAGCTCTACCAGGGCGCAGCCGCCCATCAGGGCCGCCGCGAAGAACACGCACAGCACAGCCCGGCTCCGTGTCCAAGCACGTCTTGGCATGCGCATGAGGAGATCCTTTCCAAGAGGATGCGGAGGAGGCTGGGAATTTAACATGCGCCCCATGGGCTACCCGGTAGGCGGCTTGTCGTGCAAAGAAAAAGCCCCGGAGGCAATGCCTCCGGGGCTTTCGTCCTGCAGATGGCCTGGCGGTGACCTACTTTCGCATGCGATTGCACACTATCATCGGCGCAAACCCGTTTCACGGTCCTGTTCGGGATGGGAAGGCGTGGGTCCAGGCTGCTATGGCCGCCAGATTGACTTGGGGCTCGCCCCTCGAGCGGGAAACTCCCGCCTTCGGCGCAAGCCGCGAACCGGAATGAAGTGAAGCCTGGGGTGAGACTGCGCCAAGCGCGCTAACAACCGTTTGCTGTGCTCACGGTTATAGGGTCAAGCCGCACGGGCAATTAGTACAGGTTAGCTCAAGACCTTACGGCCCTTGCACACCCTGCCTATCAACGTCCTGGTCTAGGACGACCCTTCAGGGAGGTTAAACCCCCGGGAAGTCTCATCTTGAGGCAAGTTTCCCGCTTAGATGCTTTCAGCGGTTATCTCTTCCGCACATAGCTACCCGGCGATGCCACTGGCGTGACAACCGGTACACCAGGGGTGCGTCCACTCCGGTCCTCTCGTACT
>DASTTC010000292.1:0-2244 GCA_035760345.1 Burkholderiales bacterium
AGCGCCATGCAGTAGCCCCAGGCATGCGCCACCGTCGAATCGCCCGAGACGCGTCCCGCGAGCTTGAACGCCTCGAGCGGCGCGAGCTGGGTGAAGCGCCTCTCGATGCCCTTGTGCACGTAGCCCAGGCGCTCCTCCAGCCGCAGCACCTTCTCGCCGACCACGGAAAACCGGAAATGCCCCGGCTCGATGATCCCCGCGTGCACCGGGCCGACGGCAATCTCGTGCACGCCTTCGCCTTCCACGCGCACGAACGGATAGTCGGTGACCGCGCGCTCGAGGAACATCTCCTGGCCGCTCACGAGCGGGCTCAAGGGGCGATAGTCATTGGGCCACGCGCCGTGGTTGAGCCACAGCCGGTCATCGCCGCCCTCGGCCCGTACCCCGACGAGATCGGCCATGGCCCGTTGCATGCGCCCGGCGAAATGGAACGCCTGGGAAAGGTCCGGATACTTCGTCGCCCCCGCGCCAAGCGGCAGCTCCACCCAGCGCAATCCTTCAGAAGTCGCATACGCGGCGCACACGACGAACTGGTTCGAGCGCTCGGAGGCCCACAGCGCGACCAGCCGCCCGCCGGCTTCCACCACCGCGTTCGCCGTGGACAGCCACGCATCCGCCAGCACGCCCTGGCGCCTCATCCGGCCACCATGCGCGCCGCCTCGCGGTACCACCCCTCGAGGTACGGCGGAACGTACAGGCCCAGCATCAGCGCGAGGCCCAGGTGCACGAACACGGGAATCAGCGCCGGCGGGTGCGGCAGCGGCTCGAACGACGATTCGCCGAACACCATCGGCTGCACGCGCTGGAACACGGAAGCGAACGCCACGCCCAATCCAACGAGCAGGAACGGCGTGGCCCAGGGCTGCTCCCTCATCGCGGTGGTGAGGATCAGGAACTCGCTCGCGAACACGCCGAAGGGCGGCATGCCGAGAATCGCCAGCGACCCGATCATCAGCCCCCAGCCCACGGTGGGGCTGGAGCGAATCAGCCCCCGGATCTCGCTCATCACCTGCGTGCCCGCCTGCTGCGCGGCGTGGCCGGCGGCGAAGAAGATGGCGGATTTCACCAGCGAATGCACCGTCATGTGCAGCAGGGCGGCGAAGGTGGCCACCGCGCCGCCCACGCCGAAGGCGAAGGTGATGAGGCCCATGTGCTCGATGGACGAATAGGCGAACATGCGCTTCACGTCCTTCTGCCGCGACAGGAAGAACGCCGCCACCAGCACCGACAGCAGGCCAAAGCCCATCATCAGCTGGCCCGCGAGCGCCGAGCCCAGCGCGCCGTCGGTGAGCACCTTGCAGCGCAGCACCGCGTACAGCGCGACGTTGAGCAGCAGGCCCGAGAGCACCGCCGACACCGGCGTCGGCCCTTCGGCGTGCGCGTCGGGCAGCCAGTTGTGCATCGGCACCAGGCCCACCTTGGTGCCGTAGCCGACAAAGAGAAACGCGAAGGCGAGGCCCATGATGCGCGGATCGAGGCTTTGCTTGATCGTCTCGAGCTCGGTCCACAGCAGCGCGGTCTCCGGACCCGCCCCGGCGCGCTCGGCCGCCATGTAGAGCAGCACCGTGCCAAACAGCGCCTGCGCGATGCCCACGCCGCACAGGATGAAGTACTTCCACGCCGCCTCCAGGCTCGCCGCCGTGCGGTACACGCTCACCAGCAGCACCGTGGCGAGCGTGGCGGCCTCGGTCGCCACCCACAGGAACCCCAGGTTGTTGGTGGTGAGCGCGAGCAGCATGGTGAAGCTAAAGAGCTGATACATGCTGTGGTACAGGCGCAGCCGCTTGGGCGTCATCTTGCCGTGCGCCTGCTCCACGCGCATGTAGGGCCGCGAAAACAGGGCCGTGGTGAGCGCGACGAACGCGGTCAGCGCCACCAGGAAGACGTTGAGGGCGTCGACGTAGAACTCGCGCCCGAGCGCGAAGCGCGGGCCGGCGTCGATCACCTGCGCGGTGAGCGCCACCGCCGCGGCGAAGGTGCCGCTGCTGAAGGCGACGTTCAGCTCGGGCGCGAACCGCCGGTGCCCGGTGAGGCCGAGGACCAGCGCGCCCGCGAACGGCAAGCCAAGGAGGAAAACGAGCGGCTCGAGGCTACTCATCCTTCAGCTTTTCCAGGTGGCGGATGTCCAGGCTGTCGAACTGCTCGCGGATCTGGAACAGGAACACCCCGAGGATGAACACGGCCACCAGCACGTCGAGCGCGATGCCGAGCTCGACCACCATCGGCATGCCGTAGGTGGCGGCC
>DASTTC010000293.1:0-3469 GCA_035760345.1 Burkholderiales bacterium
GAGGGGCTGGCCCAGAACCCGTAAGGCGTCCGCCTCGGTTACGGTCTTGGGACTCGCCCACAGCCTCCCCAGCCGCGTCTGCTCCGCAGCGATGACATCTCGCTTACGGCAGAAAGCGTCCCAGCGCACATCGTCCACGACACCCAGTCCTCGGCCGAGCTCCGTCAGGCGCAAGTCCGCGTTGTCTTCGCGCAGCAGCAGGCGGTACTCGGCACGGCTCGTGAACATGCGATACGGCTCCGACACGCCTCGCGTTACCAGGTCGTCGACCAACACGCCAAGGTAAGCCTCGTCTCGCCGCGGGCACCATGCTGCGTCGCCGCGCACCTGAAGTGCCGCGTTGATCCCCGCCAGTAGTCCCTGGGCAGCGGCTTCCTCGTATCCCGTGGTGCCGTTGATCTGGCCGGCGAAGTACAGGCCTTGGATCGTCTTTGTTTCCAGCGAGGACTTCAGATTCCGCGGATCGAAGTAGTTGTACTCAATGGCGTAGCCGGGACGCAGGATGTGAGCGTGCTCCAGACCCTGGATGCTACGCACAAGCTCCAGCTGCACGTCGAATGGAAGGCTTGTCGAGATGCCATTGGGGTAGATCTCTTGGGTATCCAGCCCTTCGGGCTCGAGAAAGATCTGGTGGCTCGATTTGTCGGCGAACCGATGGATCTTGTCCTCGATGGAGGGGCAGTACCGTGGCCCGACCCCTTGGATGACCCCGGTGTACATAGGGGACCGATCCAGGCCGCGACGGATCACCGCGTGCGTGCGCTCGTTCGTGTGGGCGATCCAGCACGGCAACTGCCGCGGGTGCATCGCCCGGCTGCCGAGAAACGAAAACACCGGTTCTGGCACGTCGCCGGGCTGAGCTTGCATCACCGAGAAATCGATCGTTCGGCCATCCAGCCGTGGCGGAGTCCCGGTCTTCAGGCGGCCCACCGGTAGCCGCAATTCGCGCAGGCGCGCTGCCAGGGTGACCGATGCAGGATCGCCCGCTCGGCCGGCCTGATGGCTTTCCAAGCCGACATGAACCCGCCCCGCGAGGAACGTCCCTGCGGTCAGCACCACTGTCCTGCCGAAGAACGTGATGCCGAGCTGGGTGACCACGCCGTTGGCACGATGTCCATCAACGAGAATGTCGTCCACTGCCTGCTGGAAAAGCGTCAATCCGGGCTGATTCTCCAGTCGACGCCGGATGGCGCGGCGATACAGCACCCGGTCGGCCTGCGCGCGAGTGGCGCGCACGGCCGGTCCCTTCGAGGAGTTCAGGGTGCGGAACTGGATGCCCGCTTCGTCAGCCGCGAGGGCCATTGCGCCCCCCAAGGCGTCGATTTCCCTGACCAGGTGTCCTTTCCCGATGCCGCCGATGGACGGATTGCAGGACATCTGGCCGAGCGTCTCGATCGAGTGCGTCAGCAGCAGCGTGCTGCAGCCCATGCGCGCGGCGGCTAGCGCGGCCTCGGTGCCGGCATGACCGCCCCCGATCACGATGACATCGAACTCGGTTGGAAACTGCATGGGGACCTGAATCGGGAGAGGCCGCATGATACGTGAATGTTTCACGTGAAACTAGGCGATCCGCCGCCACCGGGTTCTGTTCCACGTGGAACAAGAGTGACTTAGGAGATTGCTGCATCGCAGCAATACCGGGCAGCGTGCGACAATCGCCGCCCCCGTGATCTCCCTCTCCCGCTATTCCACGCTGCTCGAGCGACCTGAACTCAGGCAAACGATCGTCGCATCGGTGATCGGCCGCATGCCGATCGGCATCCTCGGCCTGGCGATCCTCCTCGCCACGCAGGCTTCGAGCGGCTCCTTCGGCATCGCCGGTGCGGTCGCTGCCTGCTACCTCGCCGGGCTGGCCGTGATGGCACCGGTACTGGGGCGAGTCATCGATCGGTCAGGTCCGGCAACGGTGCTGTTGTTTTGCGCCTGCGCCTTCCCTGCGGCGCTCGCCGCACTGGTGGTGGCCCTGCGTCTCGAAGCGCCGCAGTGGACCGCATTCGTGTTTGCCGCTTTCGCTGGCGCGTGCTTTCCGCCCATCACAGTGTGCCTGCGCACCTTCATGCGTCAACGTCTAACCGACGAAGCCCAGCTCGCCACCGCGTACTCGCTCGAATCCGTGCTGATCGAGACCATCTTTATCGTCGGTCCTGTCTTGGTCGCTCTGTTCGTCGCCTACCTGTCGGCCGACGCGGCCGTCTTGTTTGCCGCAGTGTGCGGGCTTGCCGGCACGCTCATGTTCCTGCGTTCCCCGGTGTTGGCGCAGTGGCGCATCGAAAAGAGGATGGCGGCAAGCCTCGTCGGCCCGCTGTCGGTACCCGGATTCGTCCCGCTGCTGGCCGTAATCTTCGCCTACTCCGGCTCTTTCGGCCTCGTGGAGATCGGCATCACCGCCTTTGCAGCTGAAGCAGGCACACCCGCACTCGCCGGCGTAATCCTTGGATTGATGAGCGTCGGAAGCGCTGCCGGAGGCCTCGCCTACGGCAGCCGGAGCTGGCGCACGCCGCTGCGCAGGCAGTTTGCCCTGATGCTGCTGCTGATGGGCTTGGGTGTGGCGGTCCTATCCCTGGTGACAAACGCGTTTGTATTTTCCGCGCTCGGTATCGTCGCGGGAATCGTCATGGCCCCGGCGCTGATCATCCAGGCCATGCTGGTTGCGAAGACTGCGCCTGCACACTTCGCCACCGAGGCGTTCACCTGGTCCACGACCTGCCTGCTCACGGGTATCGGCCTCGGTTTAGCCGCAGGTGGACTGATCCTCGAGAGCGCGGCCTCCGCCGCCGTTTTCGCCGCCGCCGGGCTGGTTGCGATCGCCGCTGCAGTCCTCGCCCACGCGTCGCTGCGCCAGACCGGCTCCTAGCGCCGGCGCCGTGTCCGCGAACGCTGCAGGAAGTACACGAAAGCGATGAGCGCCAGCGCCGGAATGTAGACCCAGTGCTCCGAGGGCCGGTTGGTCGCCAACTTGACCGCGGCGACCTCGAAGCCTTGCTCGAAACCGGATTTCTTCGCGCGGCTGCCGAATCGCACTGCGGCGACCCGCACGTCATCCCCAAACGCGCTGATAGTGAGCCCGGAGGCCGCGAGCCGTTTGCGGCCGTCGCCCGCTTCCGCCAGTTGCACCGCCACCGTCTTGCGCACGTCCTCGCCCTCGATGTTGGTCCCCTTGATCACGAGAACCAGCCGCTCCTTCTCAGCCAAATCACCCGCGATACGGAAGATCTCCTTCGCGGGAACTTCGGCATAGGGCGCATACAACTTGTCCATGAAGTAGTCCGGGCGGAAAAGCGCGAACGTGCCCACGAGCAGCAGGACGATCTCCCACCAGCGGCAGCGTGAATGGAACCACCCGAGCGTCGCGGCCGAAAAGGCGAGCGATGCCATGGTCGCGGCAAATGCCACCAGCAGCACCTCCCACCAGCTGCGTACGTCGATCAGGAGCAGCATGGGGTTGAAGACGAACACGAAGGGCAGCACC
>DASTTC010000294.1:0-2480 GCA_035760345.1 Burkholderiales bacterium
CGTTTAGAGATAGCTGCCGTCGCCCCGTCGTCGCTTCGGCGGCGGGTTTCCCCGCTCCCGGGCCAAGCCGTCCACAATTTTTTGCAACGCCCTCCCAGCTTCAGGCGATAGTCTTTTCGTCCTGCACCCGCTATGATTTGCACCCAGGGGGGGCCCTAGAATGAGTCGGGAGCCAGGGAGTCACATTCGTGTGATGCTGGTCGATCGGCACCGCATGGTCCTGTGGGGTCTGCAGCAGCTGGTCGACGCAGAGAAGCCCGCGATGGAAGTCGTCGCAACGAGCACCGACGTCGCCAGCGCGATCGATCTGGCAGGCAAGACCGCGCCCGACGTGGCGGTGCTCGATGCCGACCTGGTGCGCAAGGACAATGCCGCGGACCTTGTCACGCTGATCAATGGCCGCGGCACGCGCGTGCTGCTGCTGAGCGGCACCACCGACAGCAAGGTCTACGAGATTGCCATCCTGCGCGGTGCGTGCGGCGTGGTGCACAAGCAAGAGCCGCCCGAGACGCTGCTCAAGGCGATCGCCAAGGTGCACGCAGGGCAGCTGTGGCTCGACCGTTCCACCACCGGACGCATCTTCGTGGAGCTCTCCCGGCACAGAAGCGGTCCGTCCATCGGCGCGGACGAGCGCAAGCTCGCCTTGCTCACCGAGCGCGAGCACGACGTGGTGCGCACGCTGGTGACCGAGCCGGGCGCGGACAACAAGAGGCTCGCCAGCAGCCTGCACATCGGGGAGCACACGCTGCGCAACCACCTCAGCCACATCTACGACAAGCTCGGCGTGCCCAACCGCATGGAGCTCTACGTGTTCGCGCAAAGGCACGAGCTGAACGGCCAGCCGCGCCTTTAGGGCTGCAAGAAGTTGTCCGGGAACCGCGGCGGCGGCTTTTTCCGGCCGCGCCGGGACTAAGCTTGGATGCGCATGCGTTGCAAGACCATGCCGCAGGATCCGATTCCCGGTGAAGCGCTCACCCGCGCGGCCGAGCTGGCGGGCGGTTGCGAGCGCCTCGCCAGGACCCTCGGCGTCAAAGCCGAGGACCTCGACCGGTGGATGAAGGGCGAGGGCCGTCCGCCTTCCGCGGTGGTGTTTGCGGCGCTCAACCTCATCGAGCGCGCTAAGCGCGGCGCCTGAGCCACGGCGGGGGTACGAATGTCATGGGTCCTGCCTGCCGCAGGCATGACATTCGTACCCGACCAAACAGTACTTGTCGCCCGTTCACGACGGGTGTCGTTTCGCCATGATGTTCGCTCATTGCGCGATGCCCATTCGTGATGTCCATCGAGGCCGGCCGCCGGGACGAGAGGTTCGACTCCACGCTGGCCCTGAGGCTCGAGCAGGGCGAAGGCGTCGTGCGCAACGTCAGCGCGAACGGCATCTACTTCGTGACCGACGTGGCGCTGAACAACGGCGCGGCGGTGAAGTTCACGGTGGAGTTCCGGAACTTCCCCGGCGCACCGATCCAGGTCGACTGCAACGCGCGCATCGTGCGGGTGGACCAGCAGGGGGACAAAAGAGGCGTGGCGGCGAGGATCAACAGCTTCGAATTCTTCAGAGTCCGCAAATCAGAGGACCCGCGCACCTAGTTCATCACTCAGGTCAAAACCATGGAAACATCTTCGGCCACAAATCATGTCCACGCCTGGAGCGGCGAGCCGATCGCCGCCCCCGGGACCGCGGACCGGACCTTCGAGCTCACCGCCAAGGAGAGCGCGCGCTTCCTGCGCGTCGTCGCCGAAGGCACGCGCATCACCCGGCACTACGAGATCTACCGCTGGCTGAACGGCGAGCTGCAGCAGTTCCTGCCGCATGACATCCTGATCTGCGCGTGGGGCGATTTTTCCAGCTGGAACCTGCAGTTCGACATCACCTCGGGCCTGCCGGGCGTGCGCACCGGGCAGCTCGCGCATTGCCCGGTGGACGACCTCATCCGCGAGGCGTACGCGCGCTGGCTCGAGGGCGCTCGCCAGCCGGTGCTGCTCAACGCCGCCGAGGCCGCGACGCCGGACGCCGCCTGCGCCTGCGCCATCCACTCGGCGCTGGGCGCGATGCGCTCGCTCGTGGTGCACGGCGTGCGCGACGCGCGCACCGGCAGCGACAGCCTTTACATCGCGCTCAGCTCGGGCCCGCTCACCCGGGGCCGCGGCCGGCAGCGCTTCGTGTCGCTCGCCCACGCACTCATCGCGCAGGTCGACGGCGCCTTCCGCAAGGTGGCGGTGTTCCCGCTGCGCAGCGCGCCGGCGTCGCCGGCGGCCGGCAGCGTGCTCGAGCTGAGCGAGCGGGAGCGCGAGATCCTCGAGTCGCTGCGCGAGGGCAAGACCAATGTCGACATCGCGCTCGCGCTCGACATCAGTCCGTTCACGGTGAAGAACCACGTGCAGCGCATCTTCCGCAAGATCGGCGTGAGCAACCGCACCCAGGCCGCCGCGCGCTACGGCGACGTCGTGCGCGAGATGGCCTTGCGCCTGACGAGGCAGCC
>DASTTC010000295.1:0-9356 GCA_035760345.1 Burkholderiales bacterium
TCGGTGATCAAGAAGGAGCGCCGCGGCGACTACCTGGGCGGCACGGTGCAGGTGATCCCGCACATCACCGACGAGATCAAGCAGTACATCAAGAAGGGCGCGGGCGACGCCGACGTCGCCATCATCGAGGTCGGCGGCACGGTCGGCGACATCGAATCGCTGCCGTTCCTGGAGGCCATCCGGCAGATGGGCCTCGACCTGGGCCGCAACAACGTCTGCTACATCCACCTCACGCTGGTGCCCTACATCGCCAGCGCGGGCGAGATCAAGACCAAGCCCACCCAGCACTCGGTGAAGGAGCTGCGCGAGATCGGCATCCAGGCCGACGTCTTGCTGTGCCGCACCGATCGGCCGCTGCCCGATGACGAAAGGCGCAAGATCGCCCTGTTCTGCAACGTGCAGAAAGAGGCCGTCATCTCGGCATGGGACGTGGACCTGATCTACAAGATCCCGACCATGCTGCACGAGCAGATGCTCGACGAGATCGTGTGCCACAAGCTGCAGATCCTGGCGCGCGCCGCGGATCTCTCGCCGTGGGTGAAGCTGGTGTACGCGCGCGAGCATCCCGAGCACGAAGTGGACCTCGCGTTCGTCGGCAAGTACGTCGATCTGCAGGACTCCTACAAGTCGCTCAACGAAGCGCTGCTGCATGCCGGCATCCACACGCGCAGCCGCGTGCGCGTGCACTACGTGGATTCCGAAGACGTCGAGAAGAACGGCACGGCCATGCTGCAGACGATGGACGCGATCCTCGTCCCGGGGGGCTTCGGCAAGCGTGGCACGGAAGGCAAGATCCAGGCGATCCGCTACGCGCGCGAGAACGGCGTGCCTTACCTCGGCATCTGTCTGGGCATGCAGCTCGCGACCATCGAGTTCGCGCGCCATGTGGCGGGCCTGGAGGGCGCCAACAGCACGGAGTTCGATCCCGACACGCCCCACCCGGTGGTGGCGCTGATCACCGAATGGCTCGACCGCACCGGTCGCATCGAGCGCCGCGACGCGCAGACGGCCCTCGGCGGCACCATGCGCCTGGGGGCGCAGAAGTGCCCGGTGGAAGGCGGCACGCTCGCCCATCGGATCTACGGCGCGGAGGTGAACGAGCGTCACCGCCACCGCTACGAGGTGAACAACGTTTACGTGCCGCAGCTCGAGGACAAGGGCTACAAGGTGTCCGCGCGCACACCGAGCGAGCGCCTGCCGGAGATCATGGAGCTGCCCGGCCATCCGTTCTTCGTCGGGGTGCAGTTCCACCCCGAATTCACCTCGACCCCGCGTAACGGCCATCCGCTGTTCAAGGCGTTCGTCGAGGCGGCGATCGAGCAGCGCGCCCGCGCCAAGCGCTCGCCGCCCGGTGCACCGCTGTCGGCCGTCGCGGCATGAAGCTCTGCGGGTTCGAGGCCGGCCTCGACCAGCCGCTGTTCCTCATCGCCGGGCCCGACACGCTGGAGAGCGAGGCGCTGTGCGTGGAGGTCGCCGGGCAGGTTAAGGCGCACGCCACGCGACTTGGCATGCCCTACATCTTCAAGGGCTCGTTCGACAAGGCGAACCGCTCCTCGGGCAAGAGTTACCGCGGCCCCGGCATGGACGAGGGCTTGCGCATGCTGGAGACGGTGCGCCGGCAGGTCGGGGTCCCGGTGCTCACCGACGTGCACGAGGACACGCCGCTCGCCGAAGTGGCCGCGGTGGTGGACGTGATGCAGACGCCTGCGTTCCTGTGCCGCCAGACCAATTTCATCCGTAACGCCGCGCGCCAGGGCAAGCCGCTCAACATCAAGAAAGGCCAGTTCCTGTCGCCCTGGGAGATGAAGAACGTGGTGGACAAGGCCAGGGGCGCGGGCAACGACCAGATCCTGGTGTGCGAGCGCGGTTTCAGCTTTGGCTACAACAATCTGGTCGTCGACATGCGTGGACTTGCCATCCTGCGCGAGACGGGCTGTCCCGTCGTGTTCGACGCCACGCACTCCGTGCAACTGCCGGGGGGCCTGGGCGAGGCGAGCGGCGGGCAACGGGAGTTCATCCCGGTGCTGGCGCGCGCCGCCGTCGCCGCGGGCGTGTCGGGGGTGTTCATGGAGACGCACCCGCGCCCGGACGAAGCGCTGTGCGATGGCCCCAATTCCTGGCCGCTCGCCCTGATGGGCGAGCTGCTCGAGACGCTGGCGCAGCTTGACCGCGCGGTGAAGAAAAACGCATTCACGGAAATGAAGGTGAGGCCGGCATGAGCTCCATCGTAGACGTCGTCGCGCGCGAGATCCTCGATTCGCGCGGCAATCCCACCGTCGAGGCGGACGTGTTGCTGGAGTCGGGTTCGATGGGCCGCGCCGCGGTTCCCTCGGGCGCCTCCACCGGCAGTCGCGAGGCCATCGAGCTGCGCGACGGCGATGCCCGGCGCTATGGCGGCAAGGGCGTGCTGAAGGCGGTGGAGCACGTCAATACCGAGATCTCCGAGGCCATCGTCGGCCTGGACGCCTCCGAGCAGGCGTTCATCGACAAGACGCTGATCGAGCTCGACGGCACCGAGAACAAGTCGCGCCTGGGCGCCAACGCGCTGCTCGCGGTGTCCATGGCGGCGGCGCGCGGCGCTGCCGAGGAAGCGGGGCTACCCCTGTATCGCTACTTCGGCGGCTCGGGCCCGATGCAGATGCCCGTGCCGATGATGAACGTGATCAACGGCGGCGCGCACGCCAACAACAACCTCGACCTGCAGGAGTTCATGATCGTGCCGGTGGGCGCGAAGAGCTTCAGCGACGCGCTGCGCTGCGGCGCCGAGGTATTCCAGGCGCTGAAGGGCCTGATCGGCGCCAAGGGCATGTCCACGGCGGTCGGCGACGAGGGCGGTTTCGCGCCGGACCTGCCGACGCATGCCGCGGCCATCGAGCTGATCCTGGAGGCCGTCGCCAAGGCGGGCTACAAGGCCGGCTCGGAGGTGTGCCTGGCGCTGGATTGCGCCGCCACCGAATTCCACCAGGACGGGCGCTATGGGCTCGCCTCGGAGAAGCTGCAACTCAACGCCGCGGAGATGTGCGACTACCTCGCCGCGCTCGCGGAGCGCTACCCGATCGTCTCCATCGAGGACGGCATGAGCGAGGACGACTGGGACGGCTGGACGCGGCTCACGCAACGGCTCGGCGGCCGGGTGCAGCTGGTGGGAGACGACCTGTTCGTGACCAGCACGCGTGCGCTGCGCGAGGGCATCAAGCGCGGCGCGGCCAACGCCATTCTCGTCAAGGTCAACCAGATCGGCACGCTGACCGAGACGTTCGCGGCGATCGAGCTCGCCAAGCGCTCCGGCTACGGCGTGGTGATTTCGCACCGCTCGGGGGAGACCGAGGACACCACCATCGCCGACATTGCGGTGGGCACCAACGCGCTGCAGATCAAGACCGGGTCGCTGTCGCGCTCGGAGCGCGTCGCCAAGTACAACCAGTTGTTGCGCATCGAAGAGGACCTCGGCGACTCGGTCAGCTACCCCGGGCGGGAGGCCTTGGCGCGGCTGCGCTGACATGAAGCTCCTGGGCGGCATCCTCGCGGCGTTGATCGTGCTCATCCAGTACCCTCTGTGGCTGGGCAAGGGCGGGTGGATCCGTACCTGGGAGATCGGGGGGCGGGTGAGCGCGCAGCAGGACAAGAACGCCGCCCTCGAACAGCGCAACGTGGCCCTGGACGCGGAAGTGCACGACCTCAAGCAAGGGCTGGAGGCCATCGAGGAGCGCGCGCGCTACGAGCTGGGCATGATCAAGTCCGACGAGGTATTCTTCCAGGTGGTCGAGAAAAGCGAACCATAGGGCCCGGCCCTGTCGTTCCACGAGGAGGTCCCATGCAGCTGACACCCGCCCAGCTCGCGCAATTCGAGCGCGAGGGTTACCTGTTCTTCCCCGGCCTGTTCACGCCGCCGGAGATCAAGGTCCTGACGGACGAGGTGCCGTCGCTTTATGCGCAGCGCCGCCCCGAGAACGTGCGCGAGAAGACCGGCGACGTGGTGCGCACCAATTTCGCGGCGCACCTGTACAGCGCGCCGTTCGCGCGCCTCGCGCGCCATCCGCGCATGGTCGAGCCGATCGTGCAGCTGTTCGGCGAGGACGTGTACATGCACCAGTTCAAGATCAACGGCAAGCAGGCGTTCGACGGCGACGTCTGGCAGTGGCACCAGGACTACGGCACCTGGATGAACGACGACCAGATGCCCGAGGCGCGCGCCATGAATGTGGCGATCTTCCTCGACGAGGTGAACGAGTTCAACGGGCCGCTGATGTTCATCCCGGGCAGCCACCAGCAGGGCGTCCTGGACGCGGCGCACGACACGAGCACCACCAGCTACCCGCTGTGGACGATCAACCACGAAGTGATCCGCAAGCTCGTCGACCATGGCGGCATCGTCGCGCCCAAGGGGCCGCCGGGATCGATGATCCTGTTCCATGGCTGCCTGGTGCACGCCTCGAGTTCCAATCTGTCGCCGTGGAACCGGGTCAGCGTCTACCTGTCGCTGTGCGCCGTGTCGAACCACATCCGCCGCTTCAAGCGCCCAGGGTACATCGCGCATCGCGATTTCACGCCGATCCACTGCCTGCCTGACGACTGCCTGCTCGAGCCCTACGACGTGCCGCTGCCCTGGAAGGACGGCACGCCGGCCGAGGAGCTGCAGGGCAACCTGAAGGCCGCATGAACCTGTACGCGAAGCTGCTGCAGCGGCGGGAGAATCCCCTGCGTATCGGCCTGATCGGCGCAGGCAAGTTCGCGACCATGTACCTCGCGCAGGTGCCGAAGACGCCCGGCGTCAAGCTGGTCGCCATCGCGGACTTGAATCCGTCGAACGCGCGCGAGAACCTGAAGCGGGTCGGCTGGGACGAGGCGCGCATGCCGCCGATCGACGAGGACTGGCGCAAGCTCGTTTCCCATCCGCAGATCGACATCGTCATCGAAGCCACCGGCAACCCGGTGGCGGCGGTAGACCACGTGCTCGAAGCCTTCCGCCACGGCAAGCACGTGATCATGGTGACGGTGGAGGCCGACTGCTTCTGCGGCCCGATGCTGGCGCAGAAGGCCGCAGCTGCGGGCGTGGTGTACAGCCTCGCCTACGGCGACCAGCCGGCGCTCATCTGCGACCTGGTCGACTGGGCGCGCGCCGCGGGTTTCCCCGTGGTGGCCGCGGGCCGCGGCCACAAGTGGCAGCCGCATTTCGCCCAATCCACGCCGGAAACGGTCTGGGGCTACTACGGCCTGACCCCGGAGCAGGCGAAGCTCGGCGGACTCAATCCCAAGATGTTCAATTCCTTCCTCGACGGCTCGAAGCCGGCGATCGAGACCAGCGCCGTGTGCAATGCCACCGGCCTCACGCCCGCGCCGGGCGGCCTGGCGTATCCCGCCGGCAGCGTCGACCAGATCCCCGATCTCATGCGCCCGCTCGCCGAGGGCGGCGTGTTGCACCACAAGGGCCAGGTGGAAGTGGTGTCCTCGCTGCAGCCCGACGGCACGCCGATCGACTACGACATCCGCTTCGGCGTGTGGGTGGCGTTCGAGGGCGAGACCGACTACATCCGGCGCTGCTTCGCCGAGTACGGCGTGAAGACCGACGCCAGCGGCCGGTATGCGTGCCTGTACAAGCGCTGGCACCTCATCGGGCTGGAAGTCGGAATTTCCGTGGCCTCCGTAGGCCTGCGGCGCGAGCCCACCGGCTGCGCCACGGGATTCCGCGCCGACGCGGTGGCCACCGCCAAGCGAGCGCTGAAGGCGGGCGAACTGCTGGACGGGGAGGGCGGCTATACCGTGGTCGGCCGCTTGATGCCCGCGGCCGATTCGCTCGCCCAGGGGTGCCTGCCGCTCGGACTGGCGCAGGGCTGGAAGGTGCTCAAGCCGGTGGCAGAGGGCCAGCCGCTGAAGTGGAGCGACGTCGCCGTGGACGAGTCGGTCGGCGCGGTGCGCCTGCGGCGTGAGATGGAAGCGGATTACCGCGCGCGGGAACGCCATGCCGCCTGAAGGCGAGTCGCGCTTTCTCACCAAGTTCACCTTCAGGATCCGCACGCGCAGCGGTACGCCGGTGGAGAACCTGATGGTGCAGGCGGCCGACCGGGCCCAGGCCGAGGGCCGCATCCAGCAGATGTATCCCTATTGCGAGATCGTCGAGTGCCGCGAGCTGACCGCGATGCCGCGCGATGAGGCGGCAAGCCTGGACAGCATCCTGTCGCTCATTTCCCGCAACGACGGCGAGCCGCGCTAGTTGGCGGGCGGCGGGCGCTGCTGGATGAAGCCGCAGGCGAGCAGCTCCTCGACCAGCGCGTCGTAGTCCTTCGCGCCCCTGCTGTCCGGGGCATGTGCGAAGACGTCCTTGCGCACGGCCGGGCTTTCGGCGAGGGCCACGTTCTCCGAGATGCGCGTAGTGCAGATGTCGGCGCCGAAGCGCGCCTGCAACTCCTCGGCGATCTGGTGCGAAAGCTTGCGCCGGGTGTCGAAACGCGTGATCAGGTAGCGTCGCTCGATGCGTTTCTTCAGCACGTGCTCGAGCGCCCTCAGGGTCTTCTCGCACTGCTGCACCCCCTTCAGCGCGAGGTAGTCCGCGGATACCGGGATCAGCACCCGGTCCGAGGCGAAGATCGCCGACAGCGACAGCACCCCGAGCACCGGGCAGCAGTCGATGACGATCGGCCGTCCGGTATTGAGGTTCTCTCGCACGATGCCCAGGTTCAGGCGGTTGAGGACGTTCGCGCCCTTGCCATAGTGGGTGTCGACCTTGGAGAGCTCGACGTGCGCGGAGATCGCGAGCCAGCCGCTTGCCGCCGGGCGGATGAGCTGCGCCAGGGGCTTGGCCTGCTGGTAGAAGCCGAAAATGGAGTCGTCCGAGCGCTCGACCGCGGCGCCGCAGACATAAGACAGATGCGCCTGCGGGTCGAGGTCGATCGACAGGGGATTGAAGTCGCGGCGGGCGAGCGCCGCCGTGAGGTTGAGCGAGGTCGTGGTCTTGCCGACCCCGCCCTTTTGGTTGAATACCGCGATCTTGGCCATGCGCCGCCCCCTGACGGACCCTAACTACGGGGCGCATTGCCTGTCAATCAACTAATGCCTCGTTCCTTGAACACGTCCTTCGCGCAGCGAAACGCCACCACGGCTGCCGGAACGCCACAGTAGATCGCCACCTGCAGCAGCACCTCGCGGATCTGCTCCTGGGTGAGGCCGTTGTTCAGCGCGCCGTTGAGGTGCAGCTTCAGTTCGTGCTCCTTGCCCAGCGCCGAGAGCATGGCGAGGTTCAGCATGGAACGGGTCTTGCGGTCCAGCCCGGGCCGGTTCCAGATGTCGTTCCAGCAGTAAGTGTTGAGCAACTCGACGAATGGCTGGCTGAAATCGTCCACGCCCGCCATGGCCTTGTCCACGTAGCCGGCGCCCAGTACCTCGCGCCGTGTTTTCAGCCCCGCGTCGTACCGTTCCTTGTTCGAACGCTTGTCCATTGCCAATCTCCCGTCAGATGAGATCTTCGTAGCGGATGCCCGCCCGCCTGAGCAAGGCATCGAAGGGCAGGCCGCCGGGGCGGGGTCCGCTGCGGAAGGCCTGTGCGCGCACCGGCGTCTCGTCGAGCACGCGTGGCGCGATGGGCAGATTGTCGCCGCGCATGGCGTCGGTCGCCACCTGGATTTCGCAGGCGCGCTGCAGTGCCCAGTACACCATGTAGGCCTCCGGAATGCCGCCGCAGGCGACCAGCAATCCGTGGTTGCGCAGAATGAGGATCGGCTTGTCGCCGAGGCTTTTCACCAGGCGCGGTTGCTCGGCGAGGTCGGTGGTGACGCCCTCGAAGTCGTGGTAGGCCACCTGGCCGTAGAGGGTGGCGCTGTAGAAATTGTCGAAGCGCAAGCCATCCTTCTTGGCCGCCACGGCGCTGCCAGCAGTGGTATGCGTATGGATGATGCAATGCGCGTCCTCGCGTGCGCCATGCACGGCGCTGTGAATCACGAATCCGGCCACGTTGACCGGGTAGGCCGAGCCGTCCATCACCTCGCCCTTGAGATTGATCTTGACGAGGTTGGTGGCCGTGACCTCGTTGTAGTTGAGGCCGTAGGGATTGATCAGATAGTGGCGCTCGCCGCCCGGCACGCGTGCCGTGATGTGGTTGTAGATGGATTCGGTCCAGCCGAGCCAGTCGAACGCGCGGTACAGCGCGGCGAGCTCCAGCCTCACTTCCCATTCCCCGGCGTCCATGGCATCGGGCTTCAGGCGCAGCAGCTTTTCACTCAGGTCCATTGAAACCTCCGTGAGGCGGACTATAGACGCTTGCGGGCGCGCAGCAGCAGCCAGCCGGCAATCGTCATGTTGAGCAGGTTCCAGGCGAGGCCGTTGAGGAACGCCGCGTCGTAGGAGCCGGTCAGGTCGAAGATCGCGCCCGACATCCAGCCGCCCAGGGCCATGCCGAACAGCGTCGCGGTGAGCACGATGCTGACCGTGGTGCCGGCGACCTTCGGGTCGAAGTACTCGCGCACGATGATGGCGTAGGAGGGCACGATGCCCCCCTGGAACAGTCCGAACAGGGCGGATACCACGTACAGGGACGCCAGCCCGTCGGCGGGCAGGAACAGCGCCAGCGCGACCGCCTGCAGCGTGGAGCCGAGGAGCAGCGTGCGCAGGCCCCCGATGTGATCCGAGATCCAGCCGAACGTCAGCCGGCTGACGATGCCGAATCCCAGCATCAGCGAGAGCATCTCCGCGCCGCGCGCGGCGGCGAAGCCCAGATCTCCGCATAGCGCGACGATATGCACTTGCGGCATGGACATCGCCACGCAGCAGGCGACGCCCGCGGTGCACAGCAGGCCGAGCAGCAGCGCGGGCCGTAGCCCGAGATCGCGTGGCGCGCCGGAGGAGGCTGCGCCAGGCGCCGCGGGCGCGAGCCCCGGGGGACGGCGGCGCAGCATGAGCGTGAGCGGGAGCATGGCCGCTATGCAGAACAGGCCTACGCCGAAGTAGGTCTGGCGCCAGCCGACGCTGTCGAAGTAGTACTGCACCACCGGCGGCCACACGGTACCGCCCAGATAGTTGCCGCTGGCGCAGATCGCCACCGCGATGCCGCGACGCCGGTTGAACCACAGCGACGTGTCGGCGACCAGGGGCGCGAACGTCGCCGAGCAGCCCAGGAATCCGATGAGCAGGCCTTGCGCCAGTGCGAACTGCCAGAGGTTGCCGGAGAATCCTGCGACGACGAAGCCGGCGCCGAGGCAGAAAGTGCCGATCAGCACCGGGACCCTCACGCCGAAGCGGTCGGCGAGCCGGCCCATCAGGATGCCGCCGAGGCCGAACCCGATCATGGTGAGCGTGTAGGGGAGCGACGCCTCCGAGCGGCCCACGCCGAACTCGGCCTGGATCGGCGGCAGCGCCACGGTGACGAT
>DASTTC010000296.1:0-4015 GCA_035760345.1 Burkholderiales bacterium
TAACAATGCCGCCCATTGTTGCGGCGCAGCAATCTTCTAAGTCACTCTTGTTCCACGTGGAACAGTCCCCGGGCGGCGCGAGTTGTCTAGTTTCACGTGGAACATTCACGTATCATGCGGCCTCTCCCGATTCAGGTCTCCATGCAGTTTCCAACCGAGTTCGATGTCATCGTCGTCGGGGGTGGTCATGCCGGCACCGAGGCCGCCCTAGCCGCCGCGCGCATGGGGTGCAGCACGCTGCTGCTGACGCACTCGATCGAGACACTCGGCCAGATGTCCTGCAACCCTTCCATCGGCGGCATCGGGAAAGGCCACCTGGTCAGGGAGATCGACGCCTTGGGGGGCGCAATGGCCCTCGCGGCTGACGAAGCGGGCATCCAGTTCCGCACCCTGAACTCCTCGAAAGGGCCGGCTGTGCGCGCCACTCGCGCTCAGGCCGACCGGGTGCTGTATCGCCGCGCCATCCGGCGTCGACTGGAGAATCAGCCCGGATTGACGCTTTTCCAGCAGGCCGTAGACGACATCCTCGTTGATGGACATCGTGCCAACGGCGTGGTCACCCAGCTCGGAATCACGTTCTTCGGCAGGACAGTGGTGCTGACTGCAGGGACGTTCCTCGCGGGCCGGGTTCATGTCGGCTTGGAAAGCCATCAGGCTGGCCGCGCGGGCGATCCTGCATCGGTCACGCTGGCTGCACACCTGCGCGAAATGCGACTACCGGTGGGACGCCTGAAAACCGGGACTCCGCCACGGCTGGATGGCCGGACGATCGATTTCTCGGTGATGCAAGTTCAGCCCGGCGACGTGCCAGAACCGGTGTTTTCGTTCCTCGGCAGCCGGTCGATGCACCCGCGGCAGTTGCCGTGCTGGATCGCCCACACGAACGAGCGCACACATGCGGTGATTCGTCGCGGCCTGGATCGGTCCCCCATGTACACCGGGGTCATCCAAGGGGTCGGACCACGGTACTGCCCCTCGATCGAGGACAAGATCCATCGGTTCGCCGACAAGTCGAGCCACCAGATCTTTCTCGAGCCCGAAGGGCTGGATACTCACGAGATATACCCCAATGGCATCTCGACAAGCCTTCCATTCGACGTTCAGCTGGAGCTTGTGCGTAGTATCCAGGGCCTGGAGCACGCTCACATCCTGCGTGCCGGCTACGCCATTGAGTACGACTACTTCGATCCGCGGAATCTGAAGTCCTCGCTGGAAACGAAGACGATCCAAGGCCTGTACTTCGCCGGCCAGATCAACGGCACCACGGGATACGAGGAAGCCGCTGCCCAGGGACTACTGGCGGGGATCAACGCGGCACTTCAGGTTCGCGGCGACGCAGCATGGTGCCCGCGGCGAGACGAGGCTTACCTTGGCGTGTTGGTCGACGACCTGGTAACGCGAGGCGTGTCGGAGCCGTATCGCATGTTCACGAGCCGTGCCGAGTTCCGCCTGCTGCTGCGCGAAGACAACGCGGACTTGCGCCTGACGGAGCTCGGCCGGGGACTGGGTGTCGTGGACGATGTGCGCTGGGACGCTTTCTGCCGTAAGCGAGACGTCATCGCTGCGGAGCAGACGCGGCTGGGGAGGCTGTGGGCGAGTCCCAAGACCGTAACCGAGGCGGACGCCTTACGGGTTCTGGGCCAGCCCCTCGAGCGCGAGTACTCCTTTGCTTCGCTGTTGCGCCGACCTAATGTAAGTTATCGCTCACTTATGACTTTTCCCATTGCTGGCAAAGCTGTATTGGATGAAAGCGCAGTCGAGCAGATCGAGATCCAGGCGAAGTATCACGGCTACGTGGAACGGCAACGTGAGGAGGTCCTGCGACGCGCGGAGCAGGAAGGACAAATCCTGCCATCCGACCTGGACTATGCCGAGGTACGCGGTCTGTCGAAGGAAGTGGGGCAGAATCTCGCCCGGTACCGGCCCGAGACGCTGGGCCAGGCCGGACGCATTTCAGGCGTCACGCCAGCGGCCATCGCGCTCCTGCAAGTCCATCTGAAGAAGCGGGCATCGGCGCCGCAGAAGAAAAGTGCATGAGGCGCGACTTGCCCTCGAACGCGGGCTGGCCGCATTCGACCAGCCCCTGCCCGCTGGCGCGCCGGACCAACTGCTTGCGTATCTCGAGCTGCTGCAGAAATGGAACCGCACCTACAACCTCACGGCGATTCGTGATCCGTTGAAAATGGTTACCCACCATGTACTCGACTCGCTCGCCGCAATGCCCCACTTGCCGGACGGGCCGCTTGCGGACGTCGGATCCGGCGGCGGGTTGCCGGGTATTCCGCTCGCCATTGCCCAGCCGGCGCGCCGCATTACCCTGAATGACGCGAATGACAAGAAGTCCGCGTTCCTGCAGCAGGCTGTGATCGAACTCAAGCTCGCCAATACCGATGTGCATTCCGGTCGCGTCGAAGCGTGGCGGCCGGCATCGCCCTTCGCCTGCGTCATCACGCGCGGCTTCGCGGAGCTTGCGCAATTCATCGCCGCTTGCCGCCACCTGTTGCAGGCGGGCGGCATGCTCGTTGCGATGAAGGGGGCGTTCCCGCGCGAGGAGCTCGGGCGCGTGCCGGCGCTCGCAGACTGTAGCGACGTGCGCCGCCTGCGCGTACCCTTGCTGATCGCCGAGCGCCATCTCGTTCTGTGTCGCTGCGCTGCATGAGCGCTGCGCGCATCTTCGCGGTGGTGAACCAGAAAGGCGGCGTGGGCAAGACCACGACCAGCGTGAATCTCGCTGCCGCTCTTGCGCACGCCGGGCATCGCACGCTGCTGGTGGATCTCGATCCGCAAGGCAACGCCACCATGGGCAGCGGGATCGACAAGCGTGCGGCGGCGCGCACCGTCTATCACGTGCTGCTGGGCCTGGGCGAAGCGTCCACGGTCCGCCTGCGCTCGGAGCGCGGCGGCTACGACCTGCTGCCCGCGAATCGCGAACTGGCCGGCGCGGAAATCGAGCTCGTGGACCTGAACCACCGCGAGAGTCGCCTGAAGACGGCGCTTGCGACCGTGCAGGCCGACTACGAGTTCGTCTTCATCGACTGCCCGCCCTCGCTCTCGCTGCTCACGCTGAATGGCCTGGTGGCGGCCCAATGGGTCCTCATCCCGATGCAATGCGAGTACTACGCGCTCGAAGGGCTGTCCGATCTGGTCGGCACCATCAAGCGCGTACGCGCCAATCTCAATCCGCAACTGGAGATCGCCGGGCTGGTGCGCACCATGTATGACACGCGCAATACGCTCGCGCTGCAGGTCTCGGGGCAGCTCGAAACGCACTTTGGCGACAAGGTCTACCGCACGATCGTCCCGCGCAACGTGCGCCTGGCGGAGGCGCCCAGCTACGGCACGCCTGCGGTGGTGTGGGATCCCGAATCCAAAGGGGCGCAGGCGTATCTCGCGCTGGCGCAGGAGATGCTCGAGCGAGAGAAGGTCGGCACGCCGGCAGAAGCGTGAGCCCATTGAACAAACGAGCGCCATGAACATCAAACGCAAGGGCCTGGGACGCGGTCTGGATGCGCTTCTTGGCAGGGACGATGCGCCGCGCGACGCGCTGACGACGCTGCCGGTGGCGCGCATCCGCCCGGGCAGATACCAGCCGCGCACGAAGATGGACCAGGAAGCGCTCGCCGAGCTTGCGGCGTCGATCAAGTCCCAGGGCCTCATGCAGCCTGTGCTGGTGCGGCCTGTCGACCGGGACCGCTACGAGCTGATCGCCGGCGAACGGCGCTGGCGAGCCTCGCAGATGGCGGGGCTGCAGGAGATCCCGGCGCTGGTGCGGGAAGTTGCCGACGAGTCGGCGCTCGCCATGTCCCTGATCGAGAACATCCAGCGCGAGAACCTCAACCCCATGGAAGAGGCGGCGGGCCTGCAGCGTCTGGTGGACGAGTTCCGCATGACGCACGAACAGGCTGCGGACGCGGTGGGCCGCTCGCGCAGCGCCACCACCAATCTGCTGCGCCTGCTGCGGCTCGCCAAGCCGGTGCAGGGTATGGTGATGGAAGGGGTGCTGGAAATGGGACAC
>DASTTC010000297.1:0-8958 GCA_035760345.1 Burkholderiales bacterium
GCCATCATCACGCCCAGACCGAAGGTCACCGCGTAGATACGCGCGACGTTGACACCCATCAGCGCCGCCGCTTCGCGATCCATACGCACGGCGACGATGGCGCGCCCGATCCGCGAACGCGACAGGATCAGGTACAGCATGACGGTCAACGCGAGCGCCAACACCATTGCCGCGAGCCGGTCGACCGGCAGCACGACGTCTGCGAGCGCCACGGTGCCCAGCGGCGGGTCGAGCACCAGCTTCTTGAAGTCCGCCGTGAACGCCAGGATCATGGCGTTCTGCAGCATCAGATCCAGGCCGAAGGTGAGCGTGAGCGTCAGCAGCACGGGCGCCGCGATGATGCGGTTGATCATCAGTCGCTGCAGCCCGTAGCCGATGGCGAAGAACGCCGGGATCGCGATCAGGATCGACAGGAACGGGTGGATGCCCGCCTTCAGGTAGGCGAAGTACGCCAGGTAGGCGCCCAGCACGATGAACGAGCCGTGCAGGATGTTGATGACGTTGAGCACGCCCCAGACGAGCGAGAAGCCCGAGGCGATGCACGCGTACAGGCCGCCGAGCACCAGCCCGTTGGCGAGGATCTGGAAATAAAGCAAGGGCAGGCGCCTGCCCGGCCGAGGCCGGGCAGGCGATCAGTTGGGGTGCGGCCTAGTTGCTGACGCCGAGCTGCAGCGTGCCCTGCTGGATCGCCTTGGGGTGAATCACGGTCGGCTTGCCGTTCTGGATCTGGAACACCGGCGGCTCGAGCGAGGTGATCTGGCCGTTCGGACCGAACTTCACCGGGCCCCAGAAGGTCATGTCGTTCATCGCCGAGAGCGCGTCGCGCACCTTGGAGCGGTCGATGCTGCCGGCCTTCTCGATGGCGAGCTGCAGGATTGCGCCGGCAGCCGAGGCCGATCCTTCCGCGTAGTCGGGCAATGCGCCGTACTTCGCCTGGAAAGCCTTGACGTAAGCCTCGGTCGAGCCGAACACATCCTTGCCCTGGTAGCGCACCGCCGGGTGCCACCACGCGGCACTGGTGACGTTCTGCGACAGCTTGCCCGTACCGTCGATCCAGTCCTGATAGGCGGGCGCAGCGATCATCGTCACCACGGGCGCTTCGATGCGCTGGTCGGCCATCTGCTTGCGCAGCAGGATCAAGTCGTTGGTGTAGCCGGTGGCGAAGATCCAGTGCGGCGACTGCGATTTGATCTGCGACAGCGCCGAGGCGTGGTCGAGTGTGCCGATGGCGTACTTCTCGAAGTACACCACGTCGAGGCCGCGTTTCTTGGCCGACTTCTCCATTTCCTGCGCGATGGCGAGGGGGAACAGGTCGTTGCGCGCCAGTATCGCCACGCGCTTTACGGCGGGCGCCTGGCGCCCCACGATATCGGAGAGCGGCTCGGTCAGCGTGTCGTTCGGCGTGAAGGTGCCGAACAGGTACCGGTACCCCTGGTCGTAGACCTGCGACGACGACGCTGTCGCCGCGACGGTCGGTATCTGGTATTTCTCCGACACGCTCGAGGCCGCCTTGGTCGCGCCCGAGCCGAAGGGCGAAAACAGGAAGCTCACGTTGTCCTGCGTGATCAGCCTCTCCGCGCTTTGCACCGCGCGCGGCGTGTTCGACTGGTAGTCGACGTACACGATCTCCACTTTCATGCGCTTGCCGCCGACGTTGATGCCGCCCGCACGGTTGGCGGTCTCGGCCCACAGGTCGTACCCGCGCTGCTGCTTCTTAGCTTCCGGCGAGAGCGGTCCGGTGATCGGCAGCGGCGCACCGATCTTGATCACGTCCTGCGCCGCGGCGGTGCCGGCGGCGAGCGCGCCGGCAAACAGGGCAGCGCAGCAAGAGATTCTTTTCAGCATGTGCCAGCCTCCAAAGTGTGGGTTGCGGGATTCACGGGCCAAGTCTAGCAAGGCGCGTACCTGAAATCATGCGCCGAACCTCGCCGCCGAATACGGCGCCGGATCGACGAACGGCGCCTCCCCCGTGACCAGCTCGGCGATCAGCCGCCCGGTGACCGCGCCGAGCGTGAGGCCATGGTGCGCGTGGCCGAAGGCGAACCACAAGTTTGCGTGTCGCGGCGCGGCGCCGATCACCGGCAGCATGTCCGGCGTGCAGGGCCGCGCGCCCATCCAGGGCTCGTTGTCCAGGCGCTCGGCCAGCGGAAAGAGGTCCCTTGCGATGGGCTCCGCCCGCCCCAGCTGCACCGGTGTGCGGATCGCGTCGCGCAAGGCGAACTCCGCGCCCGTGGTGAGGCGGATGCCGCGACCCACGGGGCCCATGAAGTACCCGCGCTCGACATCGAGGATCGGGTGGTTGAGCTTCGCCTCGCCCGCCGCGCGGTAGTGCATGTGGTAGCCGCGCTTCACCGCGAGCGGCAGGTCGTAGCCAAGCGCGCGCGTCAGCACGTCGGCCCAAGGTCCGAGTGCCACGACCACGCCGCCCGCCTCGAGCGGGCCCTTCGCCGTGCGCAGCTTCCATCCGGCGCCGTCGGCCTCGAGCGTGGCGGCGTTGCCCTGCAGGAACTCCCCGCCGAGCGCCTGGAAGCGCGCGAGGTACGCCTGCCCCAGCGCGTGCGGATCGAGCGCGCGCGTCGGCTGCGTCCAGTGCAGCGCCCCGGTGAGCACCGGCGCGAGGTAGGGCTCTTCGGCCTGCAGCGCCTTCGCGTCGAGCTTGCGGTGCTCGACGCCGAAATCCATCTTCCAGCCTTCGGCTTCCGCAAAACGCTGGTCGCGCTCGCGTTCGGTGCGAAATACCTTCAGCCAGCCGCCGCGCACGATAAGGTGCTGCGCGCCCGCCTCCGCGGCGAGCGCGTCGTGCTCGGTGACGCAGTGCTCGATCAGCTTCGCGTACAGCCGCGCCACCTCGGCGTGGCGCGCGGGGCGCGAATGCTGCCAGTACTGCCACAGGAACGGCGCGAGGCGCGGCAGCGCCGACGGATGGTAGTGCGCCGCGATGGTGCGGTTCAGCATGTAGCGCAGCAGCGCGCCGAAATCGTGCGGGAATCCGTACGGGAACACGCCCTCGCGCTGGATCAGCCCCGCGTTGCCGAAGGAAGTCTCCTCCGCCGCGCCGCGCCGGTCGACGAGCGCCACGGCGCGCCCGCGCTTTTGCAGGTGCAGCGCGACGCACAGGCCGACGATGCCCGCGCCGAGGACGACGATGTCTTTGCGTGCCATTAGAATCGAATCCTAACTTGGATCGCATCGACACCGCAGTGATCGGCGCGGGGCTCGTGGGCCTCGCGGTGGCGCGCGCCCTGGCGCTGTCGGGGCGCGAGGTGGTGATCCTGGAAGCCGAGGACGCCATCGGCACGCATACGAGCTCCCGCAACTCCGAGGTGATCCACGCCGGCATCTACTACCCGCAGGGCTCGCTCAAGGCGCGCGCCTGCGTCGAGGGACGCGAGCGCCTGTACGGCTACTGCGCCGAGCGCGGCGTGCCGCACCGGCGCTGCGGCAAGCTGATCGTCGCCACCGACGCCGCGCAGGAAGGCGAGCTGGAAGGCATCCGCAGGAAGGCCCACGCCAACGGCGTCACCGACGTCGTGCGCCTCGGCGTGGACCAGACGCGCGCCCTGGAGCCGGCGCTCAGCTTCGTGGCCGCCCTGCACTCCCCCTCGACCGGCATCGTCGACAGCCACGCGCTGATGCTCGCCTATCTCGGCGACGCCGAGCGCGCGGGCGCGATGCTGGCGCTGAAAAGCCCGCTGGGCAAAGGCATCGTGCGCCCCGAGGGCATCGAGCTGCACGTCGCGGGCGCCGAACCGCTGCTCGCGCGCGCCGTGGTCAACAGCGCGGGACTGAGGGCGCCGAGCCTCGCGCGGCGCATCGAGGGCTTTCCGGCGGCGCTCGCGCCGCGTGAGCTCTACGCCAAGGGCAACTACTATTCGCTCGCGCGCCGCGCGCCGTTTTCGCGCCTGGTGTACCCGGTACCCGAGCCCGGGGGCCTGGGCGTGCACGTGACCCTCGACCTGGGCGGGCGCGCGCGTTTCGGCCCGGACGTGGAATGGATCGAATCGATCGACTATCGAGTCGATCCGGACCGCGCCGCGCACTTCTACGCCGCCATCCGGCGCTACTGGCCGGGGCTGCCCGACGGGGCGCTCGAGCCCGGCTACGCCGGCATCCGGCCGAAGATTTCCGGCCCAGGCGAGCCCGCGGCGGATTTCGTCGTGCAGGGCCCGCGCGAGCACGGCGTGGCGGGACTGGTCAACCTGTTTGGCATCGAGTCGCCCGGATTGACAGCGTCGCTCGCGTTAGCCGATGATGTCGCGGCACACCTTTCGCATTAATCCAGGGGAATCCATGAAATCCAGAATTGCAGTGCTGCTCGCCGCGACCTTTGCCGTCGGCGCGGCCCAGGCGCAGACCAAATGGGACATGCCCACGCCGTATTCGGACGGGGAGTTCCACACGCGCAACGTCGTCATGTTCGTCGAGGACGTGGCCAAGCGCACCAAGGGCGGCGTGGAAATCAAGGTCCACTCCACCGGCTCGCTCATCAAGCACCCCGACATCCTGCGCGCGGTGTCCACCGGCCAGGTGAACATCGCCGAGTTCCTGCTCGGCCAGTTCGGCAACGAGGACCCGGTGTTCGCCGCCGACAACGTGCCCTTCGTCGCCACCGGCTACGACAACGCGCTGAAGTTCTACCGGGCGCAAAAGCCGCTGCTGGAGAAAAAACTCGCCGCGCGCGGGCTGACGCTGCTCTACTCGGTGCCCTGGCCCGGCCAGGGGATCTATACCAAGGAGCCGCTGAAGTCGGTCGCCGACCTGAAGGGCAGCAAGTTCCGCACCTACTCGCCGCTCACCGCGCGCCTCGCCGAGCTGCTCGGCGCGAGCCCGACGGTGATCCAGGTGCCCGAGATCCCGCAGATGTTCGCCACCGGCGCGGTGCAGGCGATGATCACCTCGTCGGCCACCGGCACCTCGACCAAGGCCTGGGAGTTCGTCAAGAACTACTACCGCACCAGCGCCTTCCACCCGAAGAACGTGGTGGTGGTGAACACGCGCGCGTTCAAGGGCCTGCCCAAGGCGCAGCAGACCGCGGTGCTCGCCGCCGCCAAGGCCGCCGAGCCGCGCGGCTGGGACATGTCCAAGACGCGCGAGAAGGACGGCGACGAGCTGCTCGCGAAAAACGGCATGACGCTGCACGAGCCCGACGCCGCGATGAAGGCGGCCTTCGCCAAGGTCGGCGCGCAGATGGCGCAGGAGTGGGAAAAGTCCGCCGGCGCCGACGGCCAGGCCATCCTCAAGGCCTATAGAAAATAACTTGAGGCGGTTTCTCGACCGCCTCTACGCCGCAGCCGCCTGGCTCGCGGCGGCCTGCCTCGCCAGCATCGCGCTCGTGATGCTGGCGCAGGCCGGCATGCGCGAGTTCGGCCTGCTGCTGCGCGGCGCCGACGACATCGTCGGCTGGCTGTGCGCGGCGAGCGCCTTCCTCGCGCTCGCCGCCACCTTCCGCCACGGCGAGCTGGTGCGCGTCGGCCTGGTCATCGACCGGCTCTCGCCGGCGCTGCGCCAGCGCGCCGAGCTCGGCGCGCTGGGCGTGGCGGTGCTGGTGGTCGGGTACATCCTCTGGGCGGCGGCCAGTTTCGTCTACCAGAGCTGGGCATTCGAGGAAGTGGCGCAGGGCCTGATCCAGATCCCGATCTGGATCCCGCAGCTGAGCTTCGTCGTCGGCGCGTTGATCTTCTTCGTCGCGGTGCTGGACGAGTTCGTAGTGCTGGCGCGCGGCGGCACGCCCGCCTACCGCCTGGTCGAGGAGCAGCATCGCGCCGGCATGGACCTGGGCGAGGCCCCTTGATGGACACGCTCGCCATTGGCGCGATCCTGTTCGCGCTGCTCATCGTGCTGCTCGCGGGCGGCCTGTGGATCGCCATGGCGATGAGCGTGGTGGCCTGGTTCGGGCTGCAGTTCTTCACCTCGAGCCCACCGGACGTGAACCTGTTCCAGGCGTTCTGGGGCTCGAGCGCCTCCTGGACGCTCGCCGCGCTGCCGATGTTCGTGTGGATGGGCGAGATCCTGTTTCGCACGCGGCTGTCGGAAGAGATGTTCAAGGGGCTCACGCCGTGGCTCGGCTGGCTGCCCGGGCGCCTGATGCACGTCAACATCTTCGGCTGCGCCATCTTCGCCGCGGTGTGCGGATCGTCGGCGGCCACCTGCGCCACCATCGGCAAGGTCGCGCTGCCCGAGCTGAAGAAACGCGGCTACGACGAGCGCACCAGCCTCGGGTCGCTGTGCGGCGCGGGCACGCTCGGGCTGCTGATCCCGCCCTCGATCATCATGATCGTCTACGCGGTGGCGGCCGAGGTGTCGATCCTCAAGATGTTCCTCGCGGGCGTGTTTCCGGGCGCGCTGCTGGTGAGCCTGTTCTCGGGCTACATCGTCGTCTGGGCGCTGCTCAATCCCGGCAAGACGCCCACCGCCGTGGAGGAGATGAGTTTCGGCGAGCGCGTGCGCCGCGCGAAGAACCTGATCCCCTGCCTGGTGCTGATCGGCTTCGTCATGGGCGTGATGTTCACCGGCATAGCCACCGCGACCGAAGCCGCGGCCTTTGGCGTGTTCGGCGCGCTCGCCATCGCCTGGTGGAGCGGCACGCTGACGCGCGAGAGCTTCCTCACCAGCCTGATGGGGGCGACGCGACTGTCCTGCATGATCCTGTTCATCCTCGCCGGCGCCTCGATGTTGAGCTCGTGCATGGCGTTCACCGGCATCCCGCGCGCGCTCGCCGAGTGGGTGGCGGCCTCGCAGTTCAGCCCCTACGCCCTGATCCTGGTGCTGGCGGTGATCTACCTGCTGCTCGGCATGGCGATCGACGGCATTTCCATGATCGTGCTCACCACCTCGATCGTGCTGCCGATGATCGAGGCGGCGGGGTTCGATCTCATCTGGTTCGGCATCTTCATCGTGATCCTGGTCGAGATCGCCCAGATCACGCCGCCGGTGGGCTTCAACCTGTTCGTGCTGCAGACCATGGCCAAGCGCGAGGCCAACTACGTGGCGCGCGCCGCCATCCCGTTCTTCTTCATGATGGTGCTGGCGATCGTCGTCGTCTCGGCGTTTCCGGCAATCGCCACCTGGCTCCCCGACGCCGTGCTCGGCGTAACAAAGAAATAGGGACAGTCCCCATTTGACCGAGCCCATTTACCTGACGAAGGACATCCGCCGCATCGAAGCGGCAGCCAACGATGTGCCGCTCATGGAGCGCGCGGGCGCCGCCGCCGCGGAGCTCGCGACGGGGCTGTGCCTCGATACGGTGAAGGACGTGCTGGTGCTCGCGGGGCCCGGCAACAACGGCGGCGACGCGAACATCGTCGCCGGGATCCTCAAGCAGAATTTTTTCCGCGTCACCGTCGCCACCGCCGCGGACATGGCCACGCTGCCGATGGACAAACGCTGGGGACTGGTGGTCGATGGCTTGTTCGGCATCGGCCTCGCGCGCCCGGTGGAGGGCGAATTCGCTCGCCTGGTCGACTATGTGAACACGCTCGGCTGCCCGGTCCTCGCGCTCGACATTCCGAGCGGGATCGCTTCCGACACGGGCTGCGTGCTGGGCCGCGCGGTGCGCGCCACGCATACCCTCACCTTCATCGCGCTCAAGCCCGGCCTGCTCACGCTGGATGGGCCCGACTACTGCGGCGAGGTGCAGGTCGCGGACCTGGGCCTCGACCTGAAGAAGCTCGCGCGTCCGAGCGCCTGGAAGGCGGACCCGCAGTTGTTCGCCGACGTGCTCAAACCGCGGCCGCGCAATTTCCACAAGGGCAAGGCCGGGTCGCTGGGCGTGCTCGGCGGCGCCACCGGCATGACCGGCGCGGCGCTGCTCGCGGGACGCGCGGCGCTCAAGCTCGGCGCGGGCCGCGTGTACGTCGGCATGCTCGCGGACACCTCGATCGATCCGGGCGCGCCCGAACTCATGCTGCGCCACCCGGACGACGCGCTCGGCCAGGACCTCGACGCCATCGTCGTCGGGCCGGGGCTCGGTGGCAGCGAGCGCGCCGAAGCGATCGTCGGCGCGGCGCTGGCGAGCGACATGCCCTGCGTGCTGGACGCCGACGCGCTCAACCTGCTGTCGGGCAGCAAGCGCCTGCGTGAGGCCTGCGCCCGGCGCAAGGCCGATACCTTGCTCACGCCCCACCCGGGCGAGGCCGCACGCCTGCTCGACACAAGCATTGCGGCGGTGCAAGCCGACCGCCTCGCCGCCGCGCAGGCAATCGCCGGCGCCCTGAACGCGCACGTGGTGCTAAAGGGCAACGGCAGCGTTCTGGTGGCACGCGACGGCCACTGGTTCATCAATACCACCGGCAACCCCGGCATGGCCTCCGCCGGCATGGGCGACGTGCTGTCCGGAATCCTAGGTGCGTTGCTGGCGCAGAAACTCTCGGGCGAAGCGGCGCTGGTGCTCGGCGTGCACCTGCACGGCGCGGCGGCGGACCAGGCGGGCTTCGGCGTGGGCCTCACCGCCTCGGAACTCATCGACCCCGCACGACGAATCTGGAACAGCTGGCTCGGTAAGTAGGCACTGTCCCTATTTACTCGCAGCGGTAGAACGCCTTGCGCTGCTGGAAGCTGATGGCGTCGAGGTCCTCGGCGTCGCGCGAGGCACTGACGCGCTTCTCCAGTTGCGCCAGGCGCTTCTCCAGCCGCGTCGTTTCCGGGTCGGCGTCCAGCTCGGCGAAGCGCGCGCGCAGTTTCGCCACGTCCGCCGCGCGCCCTTCCGCCCCCGCGAAGGCGATGGCGCGGCGCAGCTTGCGCTTTTCGCACTGCACCGGTTCGAGTCGCGCGGAAATCTGCATGAAATCCTTTGCCGCGGGCGACAGCGCCATCGCCGGGAGGGACACCAGCGCGAGGGCGAGCAGCAGGCGCTTCACGCGGCGCGCACCCTCGCCTTCAACTCCGGGTACGGATAGAGCATGTTCAGGGCGATCGACTGGTGGTTGGCCTGCACGATGCGCACGTGCTCGCGCTTGAGCT
>DASTTC010000298.1:0-3125 GCA_035760345.1 Burkholderiales bacterium
CGCGCTCGACATCAGTCCGTTCACGGTGAAGAACCACGTGCAGCGCATCTTCCGCAAGATCGGCGTGAGCAACCGCACCCAGGCCGCCGCGCGCTACGGCGACGTCGTGCGCGAGATGGCCTTGCGCCTGACGAGGCAGCCGGGCATCGCGGCGTGAACCTGCGGGACGCGCCTTTGCATGCCCCGGCCGCCACGGCGGCGGCGGGCTTGCGCCAGGCGAGCCGCATCGCGGTCGGGCGCGACCAGCTGCTGAACCTGCTCGAGGTCACGCTCGAGCCGCTGGTGCTGGTGCTTTCGCTGTGGGGCGTGACCCTGGCGATGCACGGCGGGCTCGGCGCGCCCGAGATGATCCTCGCGCTGGTGGTGTTCTCGCTCACCTTTCCGAGCGCGGCGCGCCTGTCGCTGCCCGCGCCGCAGGTGCTCAAGGGCATCCTGGTCGGCTGGCTGACGCTGGCGGGGCTGCTGTTCTTTTTCGGCTACGCCAGCCACTACATCGATTACTTCTACCGTGACACGCTCGTCACCTGGGCGTGGGTCGCGCCCGCCTGCCAGGTGGGCGCGCATTTCCTGCTGCGCCTCGCCGCGCCGGCGATCCGCCGGCTCGAGGGCGGCCCCAAGCGCGCGCTGCTCGCCGGCATGAACGAGACCGGCGTCGAGCTCGCGCGGCGCCTGCGGGCGGACTTCTACCGCAACATGCAGGTGGTCGGCTTCGTCGACGACCGCTCGCGCGAGCGCCTGGGCGCCGGCGACGACTACGCGGTGCTCGGGCGCATCGAGCAGCTCCCCGAGCTGGTCAAGCGCAACCGCATCGACTTCGTCTACCTCGCGCTGCCGATGGCGTCGCAGCAGCGCATTCTCGATTTGCTCGATGCGCTGCGCGACACCACGGCGTCGGTGTACTTCGTGCCCGACATGTTCGTCACCGAGCTGATCCAGGGGCGCCTCGGCTCGGTCAAGGGCATGCCGGTGGTCGGGGTGTGCGACACGCCGTTCGCCGGCGTCGACGGGCTGATCAAGCGCGCGAGCGACATCGTCCTGTCGCTCCTCATCCTGGCGTTGGTGGCGCCGCTGCTCGCGCTGCTCGCGGCGGCGGTGAAACTCGCCTCGCCCGGGCCGGCGATCTTTCGCCAGCGCCGTTACGGCCTCGACGGGCGCGAGATCATGGTCTACAAGTTCCGCACCATGCGGGTGGCCGAGGATGGCGAGCTCATCCGCCAATGCGGCAAGGGCGACCCGCGGGTCACGCCGCTCGGCGCCTTCATGCGCCGCGCCTCGCTCGACGAGCTGCCGCAGTTCGTCAACGTGCTGCAGGGGCGCATGAGCATCGTCGGCCCGCGCCCGCACGCGGTGGCGCACAACGAGGCCTACCGCAAGCTCATCAAGGGCTACATGCAGCGCCACATGGTGCGCCCCGGCATCACCGGCTGGGCGCAGGTGAACGGCCTGCGCGGCGAGACCGAGACGCTCGACAAGATGCAGGCGCGCGTCGAGCACGACCTCGATTACCTGCGCAACTGGTCGCTGCGCCTCGACCTTTACATCATCGTCAAGACGGTGTGGGTGGTGCTCAAGGGACACAATGCGCACTGACGCCGCGGCGCTGCCCGACTTCGGCCGCGAGGTGCATTGCCTGCTCGGCCTGCCGTTCGACGCGGTCGACCTCGCCGGCGCCGAGGCGCGCATCCGCAGTGCGGCGAGCACCGGAGCGCGTTGCTTCCTGTCGACGCCCAACGTGAACTTCCTGATCAATTCGAGAGTCGATCCCGCCTTTCGCATGTCCGTCATCAACAGCGACCTCAGCGTCGCCGACGGCATGCCGGTGGTGTGGCTCGCGCGCCTGCTCGGCATTCCCATGCCCGGCCGCGTCGCGGGCGCGAGCCTGTTCGAAAGCCTGCGCAGCCGCGGCGCCGGGCGCCTGTCCGTGTACTTCTTCGGCGGCCCCGACGGCGCCGGCGAGGTGGCCTGGCGCAAGCTTTCCTCGGAAGCAGACGGCGGCCTGAAGTGCGTCGGCTTCACCTCCCCTGGCTTCGGCTCGGTGGAGGAGATGAGCCGCGACGAGTTGATCGAGCGGATCAATGCCGCGCGGCCGGACCTGCTGGTCGTCGCGCTGGGTGCCCGCAAGGGCCAGGCCTGGATCGAGCGCAACCGCGCGCGCCTGAACGTGCCCGTGATCAGTCACCTGGGCGCGGTGCTCGAGTTCGCCGCCGGCGCGACGCGGCGCGCGCCCGTGTGGGTGCAGACCGCCGGCCTGGAGTGGCTGTGGCGCATCAAGGAGCGGCCCGCGCTGTGGCGCCGCTACTTCGCCGACGGCATCGCGCTCGCGCGGCTGTTGTTCACCCGTGTCCTGCCCTACGCCTGGTACCAGCGGCGCAACGCCCCGGACGAGCTGCAGCTCGCCTATGCGGGCCTCGAGATGCGCGAAGAAGGCCCGCGCAGCATCGTGTACCTGCGCGGCACCTGGACGCGCCATAACCTCGCGCGCCTGCGCCGCTGTTGCCACCACGCCGCGCTCGCCGGCAGGGACCTGCGCCTGGATCTGAGCGAGGTCACCTACGTCGACAGCGCCTTCGTCGGCCTGCTGATGGTGGTCGAGGCCCACCAGCGCCGCCTCGGCCGGCGCCTGGTCCTGCTCTCGGTGGCCAGGCCGGTCCGCCGCGTCATGCGCTATTGCTGCGCCGAATACCTGCTCGCGGCCGACTGATGCGCATCGGCCTCCTGCTGTGCACCCTGATGTTCGCCGCGAGCGTCGGCGCCCTCGTCGCCCGTCCCACGCACAAGGTCGCCGAGGGCCATTCCGCCTCGCTCGTCAGCCTCGTGCCGCAGCAATTCGGCGAGTGGCGCGAAGTGCCGCAGGCGGTGCAGATGGTCAACCCGCAGACCCAGGAGCTGCTCGACAAGCTCTACAGCGAAATCCTGACGCGCAGCTACGTGAACGCCGGGGGCTACCGCATCATGCTCTCGCTCGCCTACGGCAGCGACCAGCGCGGCTCGCTGCAGGCGCACAAGCCCGAGGTCTGTTACCCGGCGCAGGGCTTCACCGTACACAGCAACGAACCGGCTTTCCTCAAGACCGCCTATGGCGAAATCCCCGCGCGGCGCCTGTTCACCACCCTGGGCCAGCGTCA
>DASTTC010000299.1:0-10742 GCA_035760345.1 Burkholderiales bacterium
GAGGAAGTTCGCGACGCTGCCGATGGCGTCCGCCGCACTCTCGCGCAGGTCGATCGCGCCATCGCCATTGAAGTCGACCGCGTAGCGCAGATAGCTCCCCGGCATGAACTGCGGGATGCCGATGGCGCCTGCGTAGGAGCCCTGAACCGAAAACACGTCGAGCTGCAGATCCCGCACGAACAGGAGGTAGCTCTCGAGTTCGCCGCGAAAGAAGGGTGCGCGTGGGGGGTAATCGAACGCGAGTGTCGCCAGCGCATCGATCACGCGCCAGCGACCGGTATTGCGGCCGTAGAAGGTTTCGATGCCGATGATGGCGACGATGATCTCCTCGGGCACGCCATATGCGCCACGCGCACGGGCCAGCGTGCGTCGATGGTCCTGCCAGAATTCCATCCCGGCACGCACCAGGCGCTCGTTGACGAACTGCGCGCGGTAGGCGTCCCAGGAGTCCGCCTGCCTGGGCTGTGCGCGCATCGCGGCCAGCACCGCGTCTTCGCGCCGCACGCGCGAGAACATTTGCCGCAGCGCATCGGCGTCGAAGGCGTGGCGCGCGACCAGATCGCCAATGAAGCTCTCCACGTCGGACCGCAGGGCATAGGCAGGGGCGGGCACCTCATCGGCACGGGTCGTGGCCGGTAGCGTGGCCAATGCCAGAGCGAGCAGGAGGCGCGACGCGCTCATGCGATCCGCAAATCGCGCACGCGACGCTTCAGCTCGACAACGCGCTCGCGCGCGGGCGTGCGTCCGTAGCGCTCGCCGATGTAAAGCGCGGCGATGTGGCGGATCGCCGCCGCCGCGTCCGGCCAGCGCAGGGCGGCGCGCTCGGCGAAGTCGCGAGGTCCTTCATGCGGCGCGCGGGTGATGCCGCGCGCTCCGAGCTTGCGGCAGAACGCGAGCCACGCCTGTTGCGCCGGGTCGGCGTGCCACAAGCGGCGCAGCGACCAGGCGAGCAGCAGCAGGGTGAATCCGCCGAGGATGGAGGCCATCGCGGCGGTGAGCTTGCGCCAGTCGGCGTCGCGCATGCCGAAGCTGCGCATCAGGTTGCGCTGGCGCTCCGCGCCGTAGCCCAGTACCCAGACGTTCCATCGGTGCACCGCCGCTTCCCAGTTGCTGCGCAATCCTTGCAGCCATGCCAGTTGCGGGCGCAACAGGTAGGGGATGGGGTCGCCCGCGCGCACCGAGCGGGCGAGTCCGGCGCTGACGCGCCCCGGGACGGCGGCCGCGGTAGGATCCACGCGCACCCAGCCTTCGCCGGGAAGGTGAACCTCGGCCCAGGCGTGAGCGTCCGTCTGGCGCACCGTGATGATGCGGTCCACGTAGTTCACCTCGCCGCCCTGGTAGCCGGTTGCGACACGGGCCGGCACCCCGGCGGCGCGCATGAGGAACACGAACGCGGACGAAAAGTGCTCGCAGAATCCTTCCCGCACATCGAACATGAACTCGTCCACCGAATCCCGCCCGAGCAGGGGCGGCTCGAGGGTGTAGGCATAGTTTCCGCGGCGGAAGTACTCGACGGCGCGCAGCAGCACCTGGCGAGCGTCTCGGGTATCGCGGCGCCACTCGGCAGCGAGGGCGCGCGCGCGCGGATTGCTACCCTCGGGCAGGGCCCGCGCGCGTCTCAGGCTGCTGGAACTTTCGTACGGCGAGGGTTCCGTGCGCGCGATCGACTCTGCGTCATAGCGCAGGCGCGAGCGTACCGGGCTGGCCGCGACGACCATGCCGTCGTTGGTGATGCCCGCGCGCAGCGGAAGGCGCGTGACGCTCTCCAGCGCGAACAACCAGGTGCGGTTGTGCGGCTCGAGCGTGATCACGTACTCGTAGCGCCCGTTGCCGGTGGGCGGCTGGAAGTCCCGCAGCCAACCCGGACCCATACGCCAGGTGCGGCCATCGAAGTCCCACAGCGCCGGGCCCCGCCAATAGCGATCCTGCGGCGGCGGCGGCTCGCCGTCGAACTCGGCACGGAAGGCGATGGCGTCGGACTGTGCGAGCTGCGAGATGCTCCCCGGGGACATGCTGTCCGACAAGCCCGTCATCGCAGTGTAGGCGTCCTGCGGCAGACCCCAGAGCGGGCCTTGAACGCGAGGGAACAGCAGGAAAAGGACCAGCGCAGCGGGAGCGGCGTGCGCCAGAAGTACACCCGCGGTGCGAAGGTTCGAGCCGACAGGACGCCGCGGCGCGCTCAACCCGACCAGCGTGCAGGTCACCGCGAACAGCGCCACCGCCATGAGCAATGCCGTAGGGATGCTCTGCGTATAGAGCAGGTTGGTCATGATCAGGAAGTAGCACAGGAAAGCCACCACGGCAGCGTCCCGGTGCGTGCGCATTTCGATCAGCTTCAGGCCCGAGAACAAGACCAGCAGCACGATGCCGGTGGTGCGTCCGAACAGCGTCCCGTATTCCAGATACACCGCACCAATGGCTAGCACCGCCACCGCCAGCAGCAGCCAACGCGATGGCAAGGCCGAGCGCTTGAGCGCAATGCGCGCGCGCCATGCGTACAACCCCAGAACCAGAAGCGTCAGCCACCACGGGATGCGCAGGGCGTGCGGCGCCGCCACGATCAGCATCGACACGAGCAGTGCGCCAAGCTCCGCCGGCGAGATCGCGCGTTGCTCCGGTGCCAGGGGGTGCAGCGCCGTCACTCGATGCCGTGCAGCGCGAGTGCCCGCAGGCAGGCCGCGCGATGTGATTCGCCACGCTCCGGCGCGAGCGCGCATCCCGGCAGCCGCAGACCGTAGCGTGCACCGGACAGCTCCGCGGCAATGACCCAGCCCGCGAGGCGTGAAAGGCGCTGCTCGGTCTGCATGGCGGGCGGCAGCGCCGCCCAGTCCAGCCACATTTCGGACCCGGCCGCCCCCGCAAACTGCTTCGTCAGCATCAAGTCCGAGCGCGCCACCGCCTTCCAGGCCACGTGGCGCGGCGAATCCTGCGGCTGATACTCCCGCAACCCGGAGAAGTCGTCGTTGCCCTGCGCCTGGGTGCGCGCCGCGCCCGCATCGCCGGCGGCACGCGGCACCGGCGGGGACGCGCGCTCGGGACGCGGGTAGACGAGGCAGCGCACGTCGGGCTCGGCGTAGCTCCAGGCGCGGAACAGTCCAAGCGGGAATCGCGTCTCGAGCATGACGCGACCGAGCGGCAGCCAACCCCGCTGCGTCGCTGGCACCGACAAGACAGCGTCCGCGACCGCGCGCCCCGCAAGATCGAGAACCGTCTGCGCCCCGCGTTCGAGATGGCGCACCAGGATCGCCGGCCGGTCGTGCGGCTCGAGATTCTCCAGATGCAGGCGGAACTGCGCGCTCTCGCCGGCGTATACCGGCTCGACCCGTCCCGCGCTCACCGACAGACGCGCGAGGTTTCTGGTGGTGTGCACCATGCCCACCAGGCCCATGCCGGCGAGCAGGAAGGTCAGGGCGAAACCGAGCTGCAGCGCATAGTTGATCGAACCGACGAGCAGGATGCCGACCGTGGCGCCGAACAGCCAGCCAATGCGCGTCGGCAGGATGTAGACCCGCCGGTGGCGCAGCACGATACGTCCGCGTTGGGGCGCGGGTCGACCCGAGAACCAGTGGCGCAGGCGGGAATCGGCGAGCAGCGCGCGCAGCATGTCAGCGGGTGGCGCCCTGGTATCCCCAGCGCACCTTCCACGCCGCCAGCACCGCGCGCGGATAGGCCGCCTTGCCGAGGCTGCCGTTGTAGCGCCCGAGCGCTTGGAAGTAGTCGCCGTTCTCCATGTCCAGATAGTGGCGCAGGATCACGCAGCCGTAGCGCAGGTTGGACCGCAGGTGGAAAAGGTTGTCGCCGCGCGAACCGATCAGCTTGATCCAGAAGGGCATCACCTGCATGTAACCGCGCGCACCGGACCGGGATACCGCGTACTTGCGGAAGGCGCTTTCCACTTCGATGATGCCCAGCACCAGCTGTGGGTCGAGTCCGGCGCGCAATGCCTCGAAATGCACCGTGCGCAGCAGCTCGATGCGCTGCTGGCGATCGGGGACGCGCTTCTCCAGGCGCCGCGACATCTCGAACAGCCATTTGTGCGCATCCTCGCGATCGCGGAATGCAAGATCCGGCGCCGAACGGTCGGCGAGCGCTGCCGATAGCCGATGGCGCACGCTGTCGGCAAGCTCCTCATAGACCTGCGCGCCCGCGGCGGCGACCCCGGGACACAGCAGCGCTGCGGCAACCAGAGCCGCTTGCATGCCGGCACGCGTCATGCAGACGAGAGGCGCTCCTTGAGGAACGAAAGCAGCGCGGCAAGCGGCACGTTGCGCGGCTGCGCCTCCCTGCGCCCCTTGTATTCCGCGTCCCCGCCCGTCAAGCCGCGTTCCGAGAGCACCACGCGGTGCGGGATGCCGATCAGGTCCATGTCCGAGAACAGGACGCCGGGCCGCTCGTCGCGATCGTCCATCAGCACATCGATGCCGCCCGCCTGCAGCTCGGCATACAGGCGGTCTGCGGCGGCGCGAACCTTCTCGTTCTTGGCATAGGCGATGGGTACCAGGCTGACGGCGAACGGCGCGAGCGCCGCCGGCAGCGCGATGCCGCGCTCGTCGTGGTTCTGCTCGATGGCGGCGGCCACCACGCGCGTCACGCCGATGCCGTAGCACCCCATCTCGAGGGGCCGCGAGGCGCCCTTGGCGTCGAGCACCGTGGCCTTCAGCGCCTCGGAGTACTTGGTGCGCAGCTGGAAGATGTGGCCGACTTCGATGCCGCGCTGTATGCGCAGGCTGCCCTTGCCGTCTGGGCTGGGGTCGCCGTCCATCACGCTTCTGATGTCGGCGACCAGAAATGGTTCCGGCAGGTCGCGGACCCAGTTCACCCCGGCGAGGTGAAATCCCGCTTCGTTGGCTCCGCAGACGAAGTCGCACAGGGGGGCTGCGCTGCGGTCGGCGATCACGCGCACGCTCGCCGGGACGCCCACCGGTCCGATATAGCCGGGGGCGGCGCCGAGCGTGCCGCGGATCTCCGATTCGCTCGCGAACCTGAACGGGCCAATCGCCTTTTGCGTCTTCACTTCGTTCAAGCCGTGGTCACCCCTCAGCAACAGCAGGGTCAACTGCTCGGCGTGCATCACCGCAATCGCCTTGAGCGTGCGCTCGAGTGGCAGCTCGAGGAATTCCGCCACCTGTTCGCAGCGCGTCTTGCCGGGCGTGGCCACCTTGCGCAGGTCCTCGGCCGGTGCGCGACGCGGCTGCGCCGGCGCGAGCGCCTCGGCCAGTTCGACGTTCGCGGCGTAGTCCGAACCGGGACAGTAGGCGATCGCATCCTCGCCGGAGTCCGCCAGCACCTGGAACTCGTGCGAGCCGGTGCCGCCAATCGCGCCGGTATCCGCGGCGACGGCGCGGAACGCCAGGCCGAGGCGCGTGAAGATGCGCGTGTAGGTGTCGTACATGCTGCGGTATTCGCGCTCGAGGTCGGCGTGATCGACGTGAAACGAGTAACCATCCTTCATCACGAACTCGCGGCCGCGCATGACACCGAAGCGCGGCCGCCGCTCGTCCCGGAACTTGGTCTGGATCTGGTAGAAGTGCAGCGGCAGCTGCCGGTAACTCTTCAGTTCATTGCGTGCCAGGTCGGTGATCACCTCTTCCGAGGTCGGCTGGATGACGAAGTCGCGTTCATGGCGGTCCTTGAAGCGCAGCAGCTCCGGGCCGTAGTCCTGCCAGCGGCCGGACTCCTGCCAGAGCTCTGCCGGCTGTACGGCGGGCATGGAGAGCTCGATGGCGCCGGCCCGGTTCATCTCTTCCCGCACGACGGCTTCCACCTTGCGCAGCGCGCGCAGGCCCAGGGGCAGCCAGGTATAGATGCCGGCGGCCAGGCGCCGTATGTAGCCGGCGCGGATCATCAGCTGATGGCTGACGAGCTCCGCGTCGGCGGGCGCTTCCTTGATGGTGCCGAGGTGGAATCGTGAGGTTCGCATGGGTCGGGCGCCGCGTTGTGTTTGCGGATCGCCTGTGGAAAAATGCGGCTCGATTCTAACTGAGGTGGTGTGGCCATGCTCGACCGGGACGGGTATCGCCCGAACGTCGGCATCATCCTCGCCAATGGCCGCGACGAGGTCTTCTGGGGCAAGCGCGTGAATCAGCACGCGTGGCAGTTTCCCCAGGGCGGCATCAAGCACGGCGAGACGCCCGAACGGGCGATGTACCGGGAGCTCGAGGAGGAGATCGGCCTCACGGCGGATCACGTCCGCGTCCTCGGACGCACGCGTCAGTGGCTGCGCTACGAAGTTCCCGAGCGGTGGGTACGCCGCGACTGGCGCGGCACCTATCGCGGCCAGAAGCAGATCTGGTACCTGCTGCGCATGGTGGGTCGGGACTGCGACGTCAAGCTGCGCATGAGCGAGAAGCCGGAATTCGATGCCTGGCGCTGGCACGCGTACTGGGTGCCGCTCGAGGCGGTGATCGAGTTCAAGCGGGAGGTTTACCGGCAGGCGCTCGCCGAGTTGCATCGCTATCTCGCCAACGACCGGCGGCGCAGGCGTGCGATGCAAACCGAGACGCGCTGATCGGGTGCCGCGGTACGGATAGGACAGCTCAATTGCCGGAATTGCGAAAATCGATTTGATTCATCGAGGGCGCCGGCGTAAGTTGCATTGGCCGGGCGGGCAGCACCTACAAGGAGACCGTGACATGAAATCGATCAAAGGCAGCAAGACCCACCAGCACCTGAAGGACGCGTTCGCCGGCGAATCACAGGCGAACCGCAGGTACCTGTATTTCGCAGCGAAAGCCGACGTGGAAGGCCAGAACGACGTGTCGGCGCTGTTCCGCTCGACCGCCGAGGGCGAGACCGGCCATGCGCACGGCCACCTCGAATACCTGGAGCAGGTGGGTGACCCGGCGACCGATCTGCCGATCGGCCGCACCCGCGACAACCTGAAGTCGGCGGTGGCGGGCGAGACCCATGAGTACACCGACATGTATCCGGGCATGGCCAAGGATGCGCGTACCGAGGGTTTCACGGAGATCGCGGATTGGTTCGAGACGCTGGCCAAGGCCGAGCGCTCGCACGCCAACCGCTTCCAGAAGGCGCTCGACGCCCTCACGGACTGAAGATGGCCAGGATCGAGCGCGGCAGCCTGTTGCCGCTCGAAACCTACACGCGCGAACGCAATGCGTTCCGGGTGCGGGTGATCGAGCACAAGAAGCACCGGACGGTTCACCTGGGAGAGCACCTCACGCTGCTGTTCGAGGACGAACTCACGGTCCGGTACCAGATTCAGGAAATGCTGCGTATCGAGCGTATTTTCGAGGAGGCAGGCATCCAGCACGAGCTGGATGCCTACAATCCTCTGGTGCCCGATGGCAGCAACCTCAAGGCGACCATGATGATCGAGTACCCGGAGGTCGCCGAGCGCCAGCGCAAGCTGGCGCGCCTGAAAGGCATCGAGGACCGCGTCTGGGTGCAAGTGGCGGGTTGTGCCCGCGTGTACGCGATCGCGGACGAGGATCTAGAGCGCGAGAACGAGCACAAGACCTCGGCGGTGCATTTCCTGCGATTCGAGTTCGATGCGGGCATGCGGGATGCCCTGCGCCGTGGCGCCGGGCTCGGCCTGGGCGTCGATCATCCCGAGTATCAGGCGAGCCTCGACACGGCAGCTGCCGTGCGCGCCGCGCTGGCGGGCGATCTCGCCTGAACGGCGCCGCGCGCCTGTTGTGTGCGCTTTTATTTGCGGCGCACGGCGCGGCGGCGCAGCCGATATCGGATTGGGAGCGCCAGCAGCAGGCGCGCCAATGGCGCGAGCGCGACGCGCCGTTGCCCGCGTACCCGCGACAGGAGAACCTGCTGCCGTTCTTGGTCAGCGCCGCGAGCGCCTTCCGGTTCTTCGTGGACAGCGCGTCGCTCGCGGTGGGCGAGGATGGTGTGGTGCGCTACACGCTCGTGGCGCGCAGCCCCCAGGGCGCCGAGAGCGTCAGTTACGAAGGTATTCGCTGCAGCACCGCTGAATACCGCATCTATGCCACGGGGCTACGCGAAGGCGGCTGGTCGCCCGGCAAGTCGCCTTGGCGGGCCATCGCGCCGCGCAACGTGCAGCGCTGGCACAACGCGCTGCACCAGGAATACTTCTGTCCCTCGGGCGAGCCGATCCGCAGCGCCGCCGAAGGCGTGCAAGCGCTTCGCCGCGGCGATCATCCGAGCCGCGCGCACACGGGCGACTAACCTTGAGACAGCAGCACCAGGTTGTTGCGATGAATCAGCTCCGGAGCGTCGATGTAGCCGAGGACCGCTTCGATCTCGCTTGAGGGACGGCGCATGATGAGCCGGGTCTCCGCAGCAGAGTAGTTCGCCAGGCCGCGCGCGACCTCGTGCCCATCGGGGTCGAGGCAGGCGACCACCGCGCCGCGCTCGAACTCACCCTGCACGGCCGTGACGCCGATGGGGAGCAGGCTCTTGCCGTCGCGGCACAGGGCGCGGGCGGCGCCCGCGTCCAGCGCGATGCGCCCGCCCACCGCGAGATGGTCAGCGAGCCATTGCTTGCGGGCAGCAAGGGGCGTGGTCTGCGCCAGGAGCAGGGTGCCGATGCGCTCGCCGCGGGCCAGGCGCAGCAGCACGTCGGGCTCGCGGCCCGACGCAATGACGGTATGCGCGCCACTGCGTGCCGCGCGTTTGGCCGCCAGCACCTTGGTCAGCATGCCGCCGCGCGCCAGCACCGAACCGATGCCGCCGGCCATCGCTTCCAGGCGTGCCTCGCCCGCGATCGCCTGTTCCACCAGCTTCGCCGCGGCATCGCGCCGCGGGTCCGCCTCGAACAGGCCGGCCTGATCGGTCAGGATGACCAGCACTTCGGCCTCCACCAGGTTGGCCACCAGCGCGCCCAGCGTGTCGTTGTCGCCCACCTTGATCTCGTCGGTGACGACAGTGTCGTTCTCATTGATGACGGGAATTACGCCCAGATCGAGGAGCGTCGCCAGGGTGGAGCGCGCATTGAGATAGCGTTGCCGATCGGCCAGGTCGGCGTGGGTGAGCAGTACCTGGGCCGTGGCGAGCCCGTGCTCGCGGAAACTGGATTCGTAGCACTGCGCGAGGCCCATCTGGCCCACCGCCGCCGCCGCCTGCAGCTCGTGCAGCGCATGCGGACGCCGGGTCCATCCCAACCGCTGCACGCCCTCGGCAATGGCGCCCGAGGAGACCAGCACGCAGCGCTTGTCTTGTGCCCGGAGTTGGGCAATCTGCGCGGCCCAGCGCGCGATGGCCGAAGTATCGAGGCCGCGCCCGTCGTTGGTGACGAGCGAACTGCCGACCTTGACGACCAGGGTCCTGGCGGCGGCGACCGGGTTTTGCATGCGTCTATGCGGCGCGGCGCGCGCGCGAGTCCTTCGTCGCCAGCGCCCGAAAGGCCGCATTGCACAGCTCGCGGCATCCGGCGCCGCTCAATGCGCTGATCTTGTACCACGGGCCTTTCCAGCGCAGCGTGCGCAGGATGCGCGCGATGTGCGCGTCCGCGTCCGGCGCTGCGTCGATCTTGTTGAACACCAGCCAGCGCGGCTTGCGGTACAGCGACTCGTCGTACTTGCGCAGCTCCCGCACGAGGGCGCGCGCGCCCTGGGCCGGGTCGGCGGCTTCGTCCACCGGCGCGATGTCCACCAGATGCAGCAGCAGGCGCGTGCGCGCAAGGTGGCGCAGGAACTGATGGCCAAGCCCGGCACCTTCCGCCGCGCCCTCGATCAGGCCCGGAATGTCGGCGACCACGAAACTTGCGTCGTGCGCGATGCGCACGACGCCGAGGGAAGGATTGAGCGTCGTGAACGGGTAGTCCGCCACCTTGGGCCGCGCGCTGGACACCGCGCGGATGAAGGTCGACTTGCCGGCATTCGGCAGCCCGAGCAGGCCGACATCGGCCAGCACGCGCAGTTCGAGCGCCAGCGAGCGGCTTTCGCCGGGTTCGCCGCGCGTGTATTGGCGCGGGGCGCGATTGACGCTGGACTTGAAGTGAATGTTGCCCAGGCCGCCGCGCCCGCCGCGGGCGAGGAGCGCGCGGTCGCCGTCGCGCACCAGGTCGGCGACGGGTTCGCCGCTGTCGGCGTCGCGCAGCAGCGTGCCGACCGGCATGCGCAGCTCGATGTCCGGGCCGCCACGCCCGTCCTTGTCGGAGCCGGCGCCCGAGGCGCCGTCCCGGGCCCGATGCAGGCGCGCGAAGCGGTAGTCGATCAGCGTGTTGAGATTGCGGTCGGCGACGGCCCAGACACTGCCGCCGCGCCCGCCGTCACCGCCGCTGGGGCCGCCGCGCGGCACGTACTTTTCGCGCCGGAAGGCGGCGCTGCCATCGCCGCCCTTGCCCGCGTGCACCTCGATCTTCGCTTCGTCGATGAATTTCATGGCCCAGAAACTGCAAAAGCCCTACCGCATGCGATAGGGCTTCTGCGTCAGGGGCAGGCGGCCGTCAGGCCGGAAGCACTAGCACGGTCTTCCTGTTCCCAGCGCCCTTGACTGCGAACTGCACCCTGCCAGTGACACGCGCGTACAGCGTATGGTCGCGCCCCATGCCGACATTGGGGCCGGGATGCACCACCGTGCCCCGCTGCCGCACCAGGATCTGCCCGGCATTGACCCGCTCGCCGCCGAAGGTCTTGACGCCGAGCCGCTTGGACTGCGAATCGCGCCCGTTGCGCGAACTACCGCCCGCTTTCTTGTGTGCCATGCTCCGTGCCCCCTGATCAGGCGCCGCCGACGATGTCGTCGATGCGCACCTCGGTGTAATTCTGCCGGTGACCCTGCGTCTTCTGATAGTGCTTGCGGCG
>DASTTC010000300.1:0-3124 GCA_035760345.1 Burkholderiales bacterium
CCAGGCGCCGGTGCCCGAAGCGGGGTAGATCACCACCTCGCCCTGGGTGCTCCTGAATACGCGCTTCATTCCGGCGAGCACGCCTTTGCCGAGCTCGGCGAACTCGGGCCCGCGGTGGTCCATGGTCGGAAAATCGATCGCGCGCAGCACGCGATCGGGGACGTTGGTCGGACCCGGGATCTGCAGATAGTGTCGGCCGGCGCGTCGGGGCATTGGGTTATTCTACTTTGCCCTATGAACGCGCCTTCGTTCCCGGTTCGACTGACCAAAGGCACCCGATCGGCCCTCGCCTCGCGTCTGGCCAAGGAGGCCGACGCCGAGGTTTTGTTCGATGCAGCAAGCCGCGGCCGCTACTCGACCGACGCGTCGATCTACCAGCTGCAGCCGATCGGCGTCGTGGTGCCGCGCAGCGAGGAGGCGGCGCGCGCCGCCAACGCCATCGCGTCGGACGAAGGGATACCGATCCTGCCGCGCGGCGCGGGCAGCTCGCAGTGCGGCCAGGCGGTCGGCGAGGCGCTGATCATCGACCACACCAAGCACCTCAACAAGGTGCTGGCGGTGGAGGCCGACAGGGCGATTGTGCAGCCCGGCGTGGTGCTCGACGCGCTGAATGCGCGCCTGCGGCCGCAAGGCCTGTGGTTCCCGGTCGACGTGTCCACCAGCGCGCAAGCCACGCTCGGCGGCATGGCGGGCAACAATTCCTGCGGCTCGCGCTCCATCGCCTACGGCAACATGGTGCACAACGTGCTCGCCATCGATGCGCTGACCAGCGACGGATCGACGCGTCGCTTCGGCCCGCTGCAGGAGGACCCACTCTCGCGATGGCTGCGCGCGTTGTATGCGCGCGACCAGGATGAGATCGCCGCGCGCTTTCCCAAGGTGTTGCGCCGCGTCGCGGGCTACAACCTCGATCACCTCGGCCCGCCGCACGCGAACGCGGCGCACCTGCTGGTGGGCTCGGAGGGTACGCTCGCGTGGTTCGAGCGCATTCATCTCAAGCTCTCGCCGCTGCCCGCGCATCGCGCGCTCGGCGTATGCCATTTCCCGAAGTTCTACACCGCGATGGACCTCACCCAGCACATCGTCAAGCTGGGACCTTCGGCCGTGGAGCTGGTCGATCGAACCATGATCGGCCTGGCGCGCGACATCGACGCCTTCCGCGCCACGGTGGATGCCGCGATCCGTGGCGATCCCGACGCCATCCTGCTGGTGGAGTTCGCGGGCGACGACCAGGCAACGCAGCAAGCCAAGCTCAGGCAGCTGGTGCAGCTGCTCGGCGACCTCGGCTTGCCCGAGAGCGTCGTGGAAGTCACCGATACGCGGCAGCAAAAAGACATCTGGGAGGTGAGAAAGGCGGGCCTCAACATCATGATGTCGATGAAAGGCGACGGCAAGCCCGTGTCCTTCATCGAGGATTGCGCGGTGCCCCTCGAGCACCTCGCCGAGTACACCGGGCGCCTCACGCGCGTGTTCGAGAAGCACGGCACGCGCGGCACCTGGTACGCGCATGCCTCGGTCGGCACGCTGCACGTGCGGCCGATTCTCGACATGCGCCGCGACGGCGCGGCCAAGATGCGCGCCATCGCCGAGGAAGCCTGCGCGATGGTGCAGCAGTACAAGGGCGCCTACTCGGGCGAGCACGGCGACGGCCTGGTGCGCTCGGAGTGGATCGCGCCGTTCTTCGGGCCGCGGCTCACGGCCACGCTGGGCGAGATCAAATCGCGGCTGGACCCGAAGGGGCTGATGAATCCCGGCAAGATCGTCGACCCGTCGAAGATGGACGATGCGCGCCTGTTTCGCTTCGCCACCGGCTATGCGGCCCGGGACACGCCGCCGCCGGCGCTCGACTGGAGCGAGTGGGGTGGCTTCGACAAGGCGGTGGAGATGTGCAACAACAACGGCCACTGCCGCAAGTTCGACGCCGGCACCATGTGTCCGTCGTACCGCGCCACCGGCGACGAGACGCATCTCACCCGCGGCCGCGCCAACACGTTGCGACTGGCGCTGTCCGGCCAGCTGGGCCCGGCCGCGGACGACGACGTGAAGGCGGCGCTCGAGCTTTGCGTTTCGTGCAAGGGTTGCAAGCGCGAATGCCCGACCGGCGTGGACATGGCGCGCATGAAGATCGAGTTCCTCGCGCACTACCACAGGCGCCACCGCCCGTCGCTGCGCGAGCGCGCCATTGCGTGGCTGCCGCGCTATGCGCCGTGGGCGGCGCGCACCGCGCCGTTGGCGAATTTCGCCTCGCGCACGCTGCGCGCCGCGCTCGGCTTCACGTCGCGGCGCGAGCTACCCGGCTGGCGCGCCGATTACTTCGTCGATCGTGCCTGGCCCAAGCGCGGCGAGCGCGAAGTGGTGCTGCTGGTGGACACCTTCAACCGCTACTTCGAACCGGAGAATGCGCGCGCGGCGGTGCGCGTGCTGGAAGCCGCAAACTACCGCGTGCATGTCGCGCAGCCGGTAACGGGCGAGCGGCCCCTGTGTTGCGGGCGCACGTTCCTGTCGGCAGGTCTGGTCGACGAAGCCAGGCGCGAAGCGCGCCGGCTACTCGCGGCCGTGCGGCCTTGGCTGGAGCACGGCCTGCCGCTGGTCGGCCTGGAGCCCTCGTGCCTGTACACGCTGCGCGACGAGTACACGGTGCTGATGCCGGAGACGAAGGCGCTGGCCGGGCGCGCCATGCTGTTCGAGGAGTTCCTCGCCAGCGAGGCGCAGGCCGGGCAGTTTCAGCCCAAGTTCAAGACGCTGGCGCGCGAGGCGCTGCTGCACGGGCATTGCCACCAGAAAGCGTTCGGGGCGATGGGGGCCGTGGAGCAGGTGCTGCGGATGGTCCCGGGCCTGAAGCTCTCCACAGTCGAGTCGAGTTGTTGCGGCATGGCGGGCAGCTTCGGCTACGAAGCCGAGCATTACGACGCGTCGATGAAGATGGGGGAACTTGCATTGCTGCCCGCGGTTCGCAAGGCGCCTGCGGAGGCGCTCATCGTCGCCGATGGCACGAGCTGCCGGCACCAGATCGCCGACGGCGCGGGACGCCCGGCGTTGCACGTGGCGCGGGTGTTGGAGCGCGCCCTCGCGGACTAGCGCCGGGGCGCGGCGTTCTCGAGCGCCTGGGCGAACTGTTCCGGGG
>DASTTC010000301.1:0-4491 GCA_035760345.1 Burkholderiales bacterium
CTTCAGCGTCGGGAAGTCCTTGAACAGGTCGCACTGGATGAACTGCATGAACGCCGTGGTGTCGGCGTTGATGTAGTGCGCGCCCGTGAAGTGGAAAGCCGGGTTGCACGAGGAGCTGACGTGCACCATCGCCGGGACTTCAAGCTCGACGAGCTGTTCGTAAAGCGGATACCAGGACCGGTCGCCGAGCGGCGGCGAGCGCCACCAGCCGCCGGAGGGATCGGGGTTGAGATTGCAGCCGATGAAGCCGAGCTCCTTTACGCAGCGCTCGAGCTCCGGGATGCAGTTCTCGGGCGGCACGCCCGGGGACTGGGGGAGCTGGCACACCGGCGCGAAGTTGGACGGATACAGGCTGCACACGCGGTGGATCATGTCGTTGCATTGGCGCGACCAGGCCTCGCTCACGCGCGCGTCGCCCACGTGGTGCTCCATGGACCCGGCGCGCGGCGAAAAAAACGTGAGATCAGTCCCACGCTCGCGCTGGATGCGCAGCTGGTTGTTCTCCAGCGTCTCGCGGATCTCGTCGTCGGAGATCCGCAGCGGCCCCGGATCCTGGCCGGCGACCTGCTTCTTGCGCCAGTCCCAGAGCGCCGCCGGCGCGGTGGTGTAGTGGCCGTGGCAGTCGATGATCATACGAAGAGTTCGTCCACCTCGTAGCGCCTCGGGATGAGGCCCTGGCGATGCACGAAGTCGACCGCGACCTCGAGGTTGCGCCGGTTCGCTTCCAGCCCGATCGGGTTCATCTCCGGATTGCCGGCGGCGGCGAAGCTCTCGTGCAGCAGGCGCATCAGCGGCGCCGCGTCCACCTGCGGCGTGACCGCGACCATGTGGTTGATCTGGATCGCGCCCTTGCGTGCGCGCCAATCTCGCGCCGCGGCATGCGCGTCCGGGATCACGGGCACGATGCGCGGGTCGGTGACGGGCGCATCGCCCGTGACCGCCGCGTCGACCTCGCCCGCGAGCAGCATCTCCTCCAGCTTTTTCCCGGCGGGCGCGCGTACGACGTTCGGCGGATCGCGGAACTCGGCGACGTGGGCTTCTTCGAAGGTCACCCAGGTGATGCGCCGGTGGTCCACGCCGTGGTCCTCCTCGAGGATGCCGCGAATCCACATGCCGGTGGTCACCGAGTAGGAACGCACGGCCACGCGCTTGCCTTCGAGCCCGCGCGGCGGGACCGGGCGCTCGCTGTCGCACACCAGGCGCGGGTGCTGCATGCGCGCGAGCACCACGGCGGGCAGGAGCCGGTAGGGCTTGCCCGCGGCCTTCGCCATGAGGAAGGTGGTGATGGCGAGCTCGGCGACATCGAACTCGAGGTCGCGCACCACCCGCTTGAAGCCCGCGCTCGGCGGGCGCACGTCCGCGAACTCGAGCGGCGCGCGCTGCCTGAAGAGCGCCGTGCAGGCGTACTCGCCGAGCAGCGCCTTCACCGGTTCATCGCCCCGCGGATGGCCTTCACCAACTCGATGCGGTCTTCGGTCTTCAGCTGCAGGCCGAGGTCGGCTACCCACTGCTGGCGCTGCGCGGTCGCCGCCGCCATCGTCGGCTCCATGCCGATGCTGCGCAAAGTCTCGGACACTTCGCGCATCTCCGCGGCGCGGCGCTTGCCGTGGCTCACCACGCGCTCGATCATGTAGCCGGAGAGTTTCTGCCAGTCGATGCCGGGCCAGGTCTGCTTGAGCGAGGCGAGCACCCGATCCTCGACCCCGTACTCGGCGCTCGCCGTCATCGACTCGACGAGCAGCGCCTCCAGCCCCTTCACCACGATCGAGCGGAACATCTTGATGGCGCAGGCCTGGCCGACCTCGCCGGAAACGAATTCCATCTTCATGCCGAGCGCGGCCGCGCGCGGCGCAAGCCGCTCGGCGCCCGGCCCGCCGATGAGGCAGGGCACCTGGTGCAGGTACGGCGCGGCCGGCGCCATGACGGCGCAGTCCACGTACGCCGCGCCGGTGGGCGCGACGAGCGCCGCGGTCTCGATCTTGCGCTGGGGTGAGACCGAGTTCATGTCGAGGAACAGCTGCCCCTTGCGCAAGCCGGGCAGGCAGGACTTCGCCGCCTCGAGGCTCGAGGATGCGGTGACGGTGAGCATGACGATATCGGCCTCGTGCACCGCGTCCACGTGATCGCGCGCGAGGGCGACGCCCAGCGCCTTCGCCGCCGACTCCAGCGGCGCGCCGCGGCCTTGGCCGAACAGGATGTCGTAGGCGCGGATCGCGGGTTTGGCCGCTTCCCGGACCAGCCCGCGGCTGATCGTCTGCCCGGCCTCGCCGAAGCCGATGAACGCGATCGTCTCGCTCATTTCGAGCGCAGGGTGGTGTCCTGCCCGGGCGGCGCGTGGGCGATCGCCTCTTCGAGCGTCGCCTCCTCGCGCCACTCCTCGGGCGCTCGCACGCGGCCGTCGCTGCCGACCTGGTCGAGGCCCCAGTACAGCTCGAGGAAATGGTTGTCCGGGTCGCGGAACTCGACCGCCATCTGGCAGCCGGCGCGGCGGCGCCCCTGGTAGTCGATTTTCACGCCGTGCTTTCTCAGGTGGTCGCGCGAGCGCAGCAGCTCTTCGAGCGTGGCGAGCTCGAAGGCGAGGTGGTGGAGCTCCTTCGCGGCAGCGTCCTCCTTCATGCCGCCCACCAGCGCGAGGCAATGGTGGTCGGCGTTGCAGCGCAGGAACGCCATGCCGCCCTTCATCATGGTTTCCGGGTAGGCGTCGGAGACGTGAAAGCCGAGCACGCCGGTGTAGAAGGCCACCGAGCGCTGCAGGTCCTTCACCCGCAGCACCACGTGGCCGAGCTTTTGCACCTTGAAGGGCAGCCCCGCGGGCGGCGCCATGTTGCGCAGCGCCTCGGCTGCGGGGCTCTTCAGTCCTTCCAGGTCGACGACACCGCGCGGCATGAACCAGTCCTCCTCACGGGGCGGCAGTTTGGCACAATCCGGAGCCATGAATGTCTCCGACGTGATGGTGCGGTACCTGAAGGCGGCCGGCATCGGCCACGTCTTCGGCTATCCGGGCGATCCCAACATCGAGTTCATGGAGGCCGCGCGCCGCGCCGGCCTGCAGTTCGTGCTCGGCCGGCGAGAGGGGACTGCGGGCCTGATGGCGCAAGCCTGCGGCTTCCTGACCGGGCGGCCGGGCGTGTGCATGTCCACGCTCGGGCCAGGGTCGTCCAACCTCGTCAACGCGGTGGCGAACGCGTACCTCGATCGCGTGCCGATGATCGCCATTTCGGGGCAGATCGAGCGCAAGCGCGAGCAGACGTTCACGCACCAGGTGCTAGACCACAACCTGATGTTCTCGCCGGTGAGCAAGTGGACCACCCACGTCGCGCCCGACACGGTGGGCGGTGTGATGCGCCGTGCGCTGCGCACCGCGATGGCCGAGCGCCCCGGGCCGGTGCACATCACCACGCACGCCGACGTGGTGGGGGCGCAGGCGCAGGACGACGAAGTGGCGCTGCCGCCGCTCGCGGCGACGGGCTTCGGCGGCGAGGGCGGCGTCGCCGCGCGCCTGAAGAAGGCGAAGCGCCCCGTGATCCTCGCCGGCATCGCCGCGCAGCGCGCGAACGCGCACCAGGCGATCGCCCGCCTCGCCGAATCTGCCGGCATCCCCGTGGTGGTGGCGCCGATGGCCAAGGGCGTGCTCGCCGAGGACCACCCGTACTACGCGGGCACGCTGGACATGGCGTGCAACGCGCTCATGTGGGATTTCCTCAAGGGCTGCGACCTGCTGCTGGCGGCGGGCTTCGACGCCGTGGAGCTGATCAAGCCCTGGTCGCTGTCGGTGCCGACCGTGCACATCGACGCGGTGCCCAACACCGACCAGATCTACCGCGCCGAGACCGAGCTGGTGGGCGACATCGCGGCCATCGTCGCGGCGGTGGCGCGCGCCTGGAAGGGCGAGGCGAGGTGGGCGCCCGCGGCGGTCAAGCGCCACCGCGAGAAGCTGCGCGCGGCGTACTACGCGGGGCGCGTGAAGGGAAAGCTCAACCCCACCGACGTCATCGACGCGGTGCGCGAGGCGCTGGCGCGCGAGGCGATCGCCACCACCGACGTCGGCTCGCACAAGCTGCTGGTCGGGCAGGGGTGGACCGCCTACGGGCCGCGCTCGGTGCTGATGTCGAACGGCCTGTCGTCCATGGGCTATTCGCTGCCCGCGGCGATGGTCGCGCAGCTCCTCAATCCGAAACGGCCGGTGGTGTGCTTCATGGGCGACGGCGGGCTCGCCATGGTGCAGGGCGAGCTGCGACTGGCCGCGAGCCTCAAGCTGCCGCTGCTCGTCGTCGTGTTCTGCGACGGGAGCCTGAACCGCATCGAGATCAAGCAGGCGAAGCGCAAGTACCCGAGCTGGGGCACGCTGATCGAATCCACGGACATCGTGCGCCTCGCGCAGTCGATGGGCTGCGAGGGGGCGGAAGTGTCAAGCGCGCCGGCCCTGGAGCGCCTGCTCGCGGCAAGACGGCCGAAGGACCGGCCGCTGGTCGTCGGGGCGCAGATCGACCC
>DASTTC010000302.1:0-4966 GCA_035760345.1 Burkholderiales bacterium
CAACCACGGCGCGAGCGTGGACGAGACCGTCGATCGCCTCACCGCCGCGTTCGGGGGCTAGCGCAGCTCGAGCCTGAGGGGCTGGTGGTCCGAGGCGTCGGTCGTCAGCTCGCACTCGACCGATGCAATGCGCGCGGCGACATCCAGCGTCACCGCGAAGTAGTCCCGGCAGTGCCCGCCCTTCGGCCATTGCTTGCGATCGAACAGGCCGGTCGTGGGCGGGTGCGGCTCGCCGGGGCGCGCGTGCTTCCAGGCATCGACGAGCGGCGGCCGGAACAGGGCCGCGTACTCGGCGTCGTCCGGCGCCAGGTTGAAGTCGCCGCACAGCACGAGCGACGCCGGACGCGGCACTAGGTCGTAGGGGCTGGGCGCCGCCTTCGGCGGCGCGGCCTCGTTCGCCGCGACTTCGTGCTGGATCGCGCGCAGGCGCGCGACCTGCGCGGCGCGATGCGCCATCGAGAAGTACTCGAGGTGCGTGGTCATCACGCGCAAGGGGCCGGACCTGGTCTCGACGACCGCCTCGATCGCCTGGCGCGGCATATGCTTGATGCCGCCCTCGGCCGGATGCGGCAGCAATTGGTTGAAGACCTGCAGCACGGGCAGGCGCGACAGGATCAGGTTGCCGTACTGGCGCGCGCCGCGGATCAGCGTGGGCCCGAAGACCGCTTCGTATCCGGGAAACAGCGCTTCGAGCTCGGCGACCTGGTCGGCGCCGCCGCCGAACGCGGGGTCATGGCGCGCGATCTCCTGGAAGCAGACGACGTCGGCCTCGCCCATCGAGCGCACCACGCGCGCGATGCGCGAAAGATCAGTGACGCCGTCGCAACCCTTGCCGTTCTGGATGTTCCAGGAAACGAGGTAAATGGGGACTGTCCCTATTTGATGCCGGCCTGCATGAAGGATTGCATGAACTGGCGCTGGAAGAGGAGAAACGCCACCAGCAGCGGCGAAACCGCCATCAGCGTCCCGGCGCTGATCACGCCCCAGTCCACGCCCGACTCGGGCGCGCCGAAGATGGCGAGGCCCACGGTGAGCGGGCGCGTCTCGATCGAGTTGGTGACGATGAGGGGCCAGAGGAAGTTGTTCCAGTGGTAGCTCACCGACACCAGGCCGTAGGCGAGGTAGGTCGGGCGCGCGAGCGGCACGTACACGCGCCACAGCACGCCGACGAACGAGCAGCCCTCGACGCGCGCCGCATCCTCGAGTTCCCGCGGCACCGTCTTGAAGGTCTGGCGGAGCAAGAAAATGCCGAAGGCGCTCGCCATGTACGGCAGGCCGATGCCGAGGAGGGTGTCCACCAGTCCCAACCGGCTCATGATGCGGTAGTTCTCGACGATCAGCACCTCCGGCATGATCAGGAGCTGCACCAGCACCAGGCCGAAGGCGAAGTCGCGCCCGGCGAACTCGAACCGCGCGAAGGCGTAGCCGGCGAGCGTGCACAGCACCAGCTGCGCGGCGAGGATCATGGTCACCAGCATCACCGTGTTGACCAAGTGCCGCGGGAACGGCGCGTAGGTCCACGCCTTGGCGAAGTTCGCGAGCGTGAGCGGCGCGCGGGGATCGAAGCGCGTCGCGAACTCGACCGGGTGGAACGCCGCCCAGAAGGCATACAGCAGCGGTGAGAGCCACAGCAGCGCGAGCAGCCACGCGGCGGCGGTCTCGAGGCTCGGCGCGCGGCGTCCGGCGGGGCTCACCGGTAGTGCACCCTTCTTTCCACCAGCTGGAACTGCACCAGCGCGAGCCCCGCGAGCAGCACCAGCAGCACGACCGTCAGCGTCGAGGCGTAGGTGGTGTCGAAGAAGCTGAACGCCACCTGGTAGATGTAGTACAGGAGCAGGCTCGAGGCATTATCCGGCCCGCCTTTGGTGAGGATGAACAGGTGGTCGACGAGCTTGAAGGAGTTGATGGTCGCGTTCACCATCACGAAGAGCGTGGTGGGCATCAGCAGCGGAAAGGTCACGCGGCGGAAGAAGTACCAGCGCGAGGCCCCCTCGATCTTCGCCGCCTCCTCCAGCTCCGGCGGCAGCGACTGCAGCGCCGCGAGGTAGAAGATCATGAAAAAGCCTGCTTCCTTCCACACCACCATCACCATGGTGCAGGCGAGCACGGTGTGCGGGTCGCCGAGCCAGTTGTGGCTCGGCAGCCCGAACAGCACGGCGTTGAGCTGGTCGAGCAGCCCGATCTGCGGCGTATAGAAGAACAGCCACAGGTTCGCCACCGCGATCATCGGCAGCACGGTCGGCGTGAAGTAGGCCATGCGCACCAGCGCCCGCGCCGGCAGCCGGTCGTTCACCCAGATCGCCATCAGCAGCGCGATCGCCATCGAGGTGGGGATGGTGCCGAGCGCGAACCACAGGTTGTTGCCCAGCACCTGCCAGAAAATGGGATCGTCGGCGAGCGAGGCGTAGTTGCCCAGGCCGACGAACCGGGACGGACGCACCACCGTCCCGGTGGAGAACAGGCTGTCGAACAGCGTTGCCGCCGCCGGGTAATGCGTGAACCCGACCAGCAGGATCGCGGCTGGCGTGAGCAGCAGCCAGCCGTAGACGTGCTTCATCGCGCTAGCGGTAGGGCTTGAGCAGCCTGTCGGCCTCGGCTTGAGCGTCCTTCAGCGCCGCGGCCGGCGCCTTCTGGCCGGTGAGCGCCGCCTGCACCGCATCGTCGAGGAGCTTCCTGACGCGTCCCGTCTGGAAGGTGGCGAGCTCGGCGGTGGCGTACTTGAACTGGTCGCGCGCCACCACGGCCGGCGGGAACTCGCTGGCGTACGCTTTCAGTTTCGGCGTCTCGTAGGCCTCGGGCCGCACGGCGACGTAGCCGGTGGCGATGCTCCAGTCGGCCGCGCGCTCGGGCGCGGTCATCCACTTGACGAACGTCAGCGAGGCCTTGCGCTCCTCGGGCGTGGTCTTCTTGAACATGTAGAAGTTGCCGCCGCCGGTGGGCGAGCCGCGCTGCTTGGAGGCCGGGAGCATGGCGACGCCGAAGGGGAATTTCGCCGAGCCCTTCACCGCGGTGAGATTGCCCGTGGTGTGCCACATCATCGCCGCCTTGCCCTCGGTGAACTGCTGGCGCAGCGTCCCCCACTCCACGGTGCCCTCGGGCATCACCTTGTGCTTGGCGCCGAGGTCGCGCCAGTACTGCAGCGCGGCGATCACGTCCGGGTGGCCGTAGTTGGTGCGGTTGCCGTCCTTGTTCATCAGGTCGTGGCCGTTCTGGCGCGCGAAGGCCTGGAACATCCAGTACGGGTAGCCGGTGGAGGGCACCATCACGCCCCAGCGCTGGACGTTGCCGGAGGCGTCCTTCTTCACCAGCTTGGCCGCCATCGCCGCCATCTCCTTCCAGCTGGCGGGCGCCTTCTCCGGATCGAGGCCGGCCTCCTTGAACGCCTCCTTGTTCCAGTACAGCACGATGGTCGAGCGCTGGAACGGGATGCCGTAGACCTTGCCCTTGTAGATGCCGTTCATCATCAGCGACGGGTAGAACGCCTTCAGCCAGGCCTTCTCCTCGGCCGTGGTGGCGACGTCGTCCCAGGGCACGATCACGTCCTGCTCCAGGAGCTCGAACAGGTCGATCGAGTACAGCACCGAGATCTGCGCGGGCTGGCCGGCCTTCAGCGCGGCGAGCGCCTTGATGCGCGCGTCGTCGTAATTGCCGGCATAGATCGGGTTGACCTTGATGCCCGGATTCTCCTTCTCGAAATCCCGGGCGTAGCCGTCGATCACCTTGGTGAGCGGGCCGCCGACGGCGATCGGGTAGTAGAACGTGAGCGTGGTATCGGCGCGCGCCGGCGCAGCCGCCGCCAGCAGTCCCGCGATCAGCAGTGCAAACAGCGTTCTCATGGTTTCCTCCGTTGAATCACTCAGGTTAAGCCGCCTGTATGTCAGTTTGCTGACGCCTGCCGCTGGCGGCATCGAAAAGGTGCATGTCCCCGGGCTCCCAACCCAGCCTTACCGCCGCGCCCGCACCGAGCACCACGCGCCCCGGCGCGCGCGCGAGCAGCGACTCTTCCCCGACCCGCACGGTCAGGATGGTATCGGCGCCATGGTACTCGGCGCTGGTCACCGCGCCCGCCACGCCGCCCGCGGGTTGCAGCCGCACGTGCTCCGGACGGATACCGAGGATCCGCCCGGCGCCCTGGCCGCGCAGCACGGGCTCGCGCGCGCCGTGGATCACCGCGCCCCCGGTCGAGTCGGCGAGCGCGACGAGGTTCATCGCCGGCGTGCCGATGAAGCGCGCGGCGAACAGCGAGCCGGGCCGCGCATAGAGCTCCTCGGGCGTGCCCTCCTGCTCGATGCGCCCCTCGCTCATCAGCACCACGCGGTCGGCCATGCTCATCGCCTCGACCTGGTCATGGGTGACGTAGACCACGGTCATGCCCAGGCGCTGCTGCAGCGCGCGGATCTCCACGCGCATGCCGTGGCGCAGCTGCGCGTCGAGGTTGGACAGCGGCTCGTCCATCAGGCAGATCTTGTTCTCGGCGATGATGGCGCGCGCGAGCGCCACGCGCTGGCGCTGGCCGCCGGAGAGCTGCGAGGGCTTGCGCGCCATCTGCTCGGTGAGGCCGACCAGCTCGGCGACGCGCGCCAGGCGCTCATTGCGCTCCGCGGCCGGCGTGCGGCGCACTTTCAGGCCGAAGACGATGTTCTCCGCCACCGAGAGGTGCGGAAACAACGCGTAGGACTGGAACACCATCGAGATGCGGCGCTTGTCGGGTTCCAGGCGCGTGACATCGCGGCCGGCGATGAGGATGCTGCCCCGGGTGACGTCTTCCAGGCCGGCGATCAGGCGCAGGATGGAGGACTTGCCGCAGCCCGAGGGCCCGAGCAGGACGAGGAACTGGCCGGAGGCCGCGCGCAGGCTCACGCCGTCCACGGCGCGCACCTTGCCGTAGTGCTTGGACACCTCCTGCAGCACGATCTCGGACATCCGCGCCGCGGATTATGCGCTACTCGGGCAGGCCTTCTCCCTC
>DASTTC010000303.1:0-5642 GCA_035760345.1 Burkholderiales bacterium
GCCACGCCCCATGCGGTACCAACCAGGGCATGGCCCGCCGCACGCAACGCCTGGATGGCGCCCTGCGCCGGGATGTTCGCGCCTTCCAGCGCACCGAAAATGGGCTCGCCGTACTGGACACCGGGCCAACCGCCGCCGGCCTCGAACGCCGCGTAGTCCGCCGGCGAAGGGGCGAAGGTGTTGGTCTCGTGCTGGAAGCCGCCGATTGCGATGCGTGCCATGGCCTGCTAACCTCTTTTCGCCCGTCCGAACCCAAAGGATACCCGCATGAACCGCAAGATCCTCGCTGTCGTTATGCTGGCGGCCGCCGGAACCGTGTTCGCGCAGGACAAGGTGCTGCGCGTGGTGCCGCACTCCAACCTCGCGATCCTCGACCCGATCTGGACCACGGCCTACATGAGCCGCAACCACGGCTACATGATCTACGACACGCTCTTCGGCTCCGACGAAAAGAACCAGGTCAAGCCGCAGATGGTCGAGGAGTGGAGCGTCAGCCCCGACAAGCGGCTCTGGACCTTCAAGCTGCGCAAGGGCCTAGAGTTCCACGACGGCAAGCCGGTCACCAGCGAAGACGTGATCGCGTCGCTCGCGCGCTGGGGCAAGCGCGATGCGATGGGCGTGGCCCTGTTCACCTTCGTGGACCGCATGGATACGCCCGCCGCCGACACTTTCCGCATCTTCCTGCGCGAGACCTGCGGCTTCGTGCTCGAGGCGTTGGGCAAGCCCTCCTCGAACGTGCCCTTCATCATGCCCAAGCGCATCGCCGACACCGACGCCTTCAAGCAGATCGAGGAGCACATCGGCTCGGGCCCGTACCTCTTCAAGCGCGACGATTTCAAGCCCGGCGACAAGGCGGTGTACCTGCGCAACCCGAAATATGTGCCGAGGAACGAGCCGCCCTCGGGCTCGACCGGCGGCAAGCACGTCTACGTCGAGCGCGTCGAGTGGAATCTCGCGCTGCGCGACGCCCAGGCGCAGGTGAACGCTCTGGTCAAGGGAGAAGTCGACATCATCGAGCAGCCCTCCTTCCCGCTCATCCCCGGGCTCAAGGCCGATCCCAATATCGTCGTCTACACCTACAGCCCGCCGCTGCAGTACATGGCGCGCTTCAACCATCTGCACAAGCCGTTCGACAATCCAAAAGTGCGCCAGGCGGCGATGGCGGCATTCTCGCAGCTGCCGTTCCTGCAGGCGCAGGTCGGCGTCAAGGAGCTCTACAAGACCTGCCCCTCGATGTTCACCTGCGGCACTCCGTACGCCAGCTCCGTGGGCAGCGACATCCAGTCCAAGTCCAACATGAAGAAGGCGCAGGCGCTCCTCAAGGCATCGGGCTACGACGGCACGCCGGTGGTGCTGATGAAGCCGACCGACCTGACCGCGATCGACAAGCTGCCCGATGTCGCGGCACAGCTGATGCGGCAGGCCGGCTTCAAGGTGGACCTGCAGGCGATGGACTGGCAGACGCTGGTCGGGCGCCGCGCGAAGAAGGATCCGCCGGACAAGGGCGGCTGGAACATGTTCCTCACCGCCTGGCAGGGGCCCGACATCTGGAACCCGATCGCCAACGCCGCGCTCGACACCCGGGGCGAGCAGTCCGGCTGGTTTGGCTGGGGCAAGGACGACAAGATCGTCGAGCTGCGCAACCAGTTCATGCGCGAGACCGACGAAACCAAGAAGAAAAAGCTCGCCGAGGCGATCCAGGCGCGGGCGTTCGAGGTCGCGACCCACGTGCCGCTGGGCGAGTTCGACGCCCCGCTGGCAGCGCGCAAGAATGTCACGGGGCTGTTCCGCCAGACCGGCAACTTCTACTGGAATCTGAAGAAGAACTGAACTCGCGCGGCCTCGCGACGGCTCCGGCATAGAATCCCGGAGCCGTTTCTTTTTTCAGGCCTCTCAGGACTGCCCATGGTCGCCTTCCTCGCGCGCCGGCTGCTTGCCACCATCCCGGTGCTGCTGATCGTCGCGGTGCTGGTGTTCCTCATGCTGCGACTCACCCCCGGCGACCCGGCAGCGATCCTCGCCGGCGATGCTGCGAACACCGAGCAGATCGCGCGCATCCGCGCGAGCCTCGGGCTGGATCAGCCGATCGTGGTGCAGTTCGGCATCTGGATCGGCAACATGCTGAGCGGCGATCTCGGCGAGTCGTTCTATTACAAGACCAAGGTCGCGACCCTGATCGGGCAGCGGCTCGAGCCGACGCTCGCGCTCGCCACCCTCACCATCACGATCGCGATCCTGGTCGCGGTGCCGCTGGGCGCGATCGCCGCGTGGCGCTTCGGCGGCTGGTTCGACCGCTCGCTGATGGGCTTTTCGGTGCTCGGCTTCTCGGTGCCGGTGTTTGTGCTCGCCTACCTGCTGATCTGGTTCGTGTCGCTCAAGCTCGGGCTGCTGCCGGTGCAGGGCTACCAGAGGCTCGCGGACGGCTTCTGGCCGTTTCTGCGGCACCTCATCCTGCCCGCAATCACGCTATCGGTGATCTATATCGCGCTGATCGCGAGGATTACGCGCGCCTCGGTGCTGGAAGCGCTCGGCGAGGACTACATTCGCACCGCGCGCGCCAAGGGTCTGCCGGAAGCGCGCGTGCTGGTGCGCCACGCTCTCGCCAATGCCGCGGTGCCGATCGCGACAGTGATCGGGATCGGTATCGGGCTGCTCATCGGTGGCGTGGTGGTGACCGAATCGGTCTACGCGATTCCAGGGCTAGGCCGGCTCACCGTGGATGCGGTGCTGGCGCGGGACTTTCCGACCATCCAGGGCGTGATCCTTTTCTTCTCCGTCGTGTACGTGCTGATCAATCTGTTGGTGGACATGTCCTACGTCTTCCTCGATCCGCGGATCAGGTATTGAGATGCAGACGCCGGATCCGCAGCAGTTCCAGGCGCTGTCGATCGAGGCGTCGGCGGTGCGGCGGCAGCAGGGCGTGTGGCAGCGCGTAAGGCGCAACTGGTCGGTGCGCATCGCCGGCGCCATGCTCAGCGTGCTGGTCGCCGTGGCGCTTGCTGCGCCCTGGCTCGGCACGGTGGACCCGACGCTGTTCGACCCCGGCAGCCGCGACCTCTATCCGGGCAAGACCGGTGAGATCACCACGCTCAATGGCGAGATCATCACGCACACCTTCAGGATGGGCTCGGATTCTCTCGGCCGGGACATCTACAGCCGGGTGCTCTTCGGCACGCGCGTGTCCCTCATGGTCGGCGTGCTGTGCGCGCTGCTCGCGCTCGCGCTCGGCATCGTGTGCGGGCTCGCCTCCGGGTACCTGCGCTGGCTCGACGGCATCCTGATGCGTTTCATGGATGGCCTGATGGCGATCCCCGCGATCCTGATCGCGATCGCCCTGGTGGCGATGTGGCGCGGCAGCCTGGCCACGGTGATCGTGGCGATCGCGATTCCGGAGATTCCCCGCGTCACGCGCCTGGTGCGCTCGCTGGTGCTGTCGATCCGCGAGGAGCCCTACGTCGAGGCCGCGATCTCGCTCGGCACGCCAACCTGGAAGATCCTGTTTGGGCACATCCTGCCGAACTGCATCGCGCCGCTGATGGTGCAAGGGACCTTCATCTGCGCTTTTTCGATTCTGGTCGAGGCGATCCTCTCGTTCCTCGGCGTCGGGCTGCCGCCCGACATCCCGACCTGGGGCAACGTCATGGCGGAGGGGCGCCAGCAGTTCAACGACTATCCGCACAACATCTTCTTCCCGGGCGTGTTCCTCGCCGTGACCGTGCTGTCGGTGAACATCCTCGGCGACGGATTGCGCGACACGCTGGACCCGAAGATGGCCAAAAGGGTATGAGCGTCCTCGAAGTACGCGAACTCAGCATCGCGCTGCCGCCCGGCAGCGATCGTCGCGAAGCCGCCTCGCGGGTGTCCTTCACGGTGGACCGCGGCGAGATCGTGTGCCTGGTGGGTGAGTCGGGCTCCGGCAAGTCGGTGATCGCGCAAAGCGTGATGGGCCTGCTGCCGAAGGGCCTGCCGGTCACCGGCGGCACCATCCTGCTCGAGGGCGAGGACATCACGCATGTGCCGCAGCGGCGGCTGCGGGAACTGCGCTGCACGCGCATGTCGATGGTGTTCCAGGAGCCGATGACCGCCCTGAACCCGGTAATGAGTTGCGGTGACCAGCTCGACGAAGTATTGCAGGAGCACACGGCATTCCCGCCGGCCGAGCGGCGCCGAAAGATCCTCGACATCGTGCGCGAGGTGCGGCTGCCGGATCCGGAGCGCATGGTCGCCGCCTACCCGCACCAGCTCTCTGGCGGCCAGCGCCAGCGCGTCATGATCGCCATGGCGCTGGTGCTCGAGCCCGCCCTGCTGATCGCCGACGAGCCCACCACCGCGCTGGATGTCACCACCCAGGCGCAGATCCTGAAGCTGATCCAGGACCTGCAGGCGCGCCACGGCACGGGGGTGCTGTTCATCACGCACGATTTCGGCGTGGTGGCCGAGGTGGCGCACCGCGTCGCGGTGCTGCGGCTGGGCGAGCTGGTCGAGTTCGGGGCGAAGGACGAGGTCCTCAAGCGCCCGCGCCACGACTACACCCGCATGCTCATCGGCTCGGTACCCACGCTCAAACCTCACGTGCGCCCGGCCGACATGGCAGCGCCGGTGGTGCTCGCCACGCGCGGCCTGAGCAAGACTTACCGCGACCGCAGCTGGTTCGCGAAGCGCCGCGAGGTGCCCGCCGCCGCCGACGTGACGCTCGAAGTGCGCAAGGGCCAGACCCTGGGCATCGTCGGCGAGTCGGGTTCTGGAAAATCGACCGTGGCACGCTGCATCGTGCGCCTCATCGACCCGAGCGGGGGCGAGATCCTGCTCGGCGGCGAGGACATCGCCGCGATGCCGCCCGGGCGCCTGCGGCCGTTGCGGCGGCGCGTGCAGATCGTGTTCCAGGATCCCTACCGGTCGCTCAATCCGCGCCGCAAGGTGCTCGAGGCAATCATGGAAGGCCCGCTCAACTACGGCGTAACCCGCGCCGCGGCGCTCGAGCGGGCACCGAAGCTGATGCAACTCGTGCGCATGGACCCGGCGTCGCTGGACCGCTACCCGCACCAGTTCTCGGCGGACAGCGCCAGCGGATCTGCATCGCGCGCGCGCTCGCCATGGAGCCCGAGCTGCTGGTCGCCGACGAAGCCGTGTCGGCGCTCGACGTCTCGGTGCAGGCGCAGGTGCTGGCCCTGCTCGAGGAGATCCGAGAGCGCCTGCACCTGGCGATGCTGTTCATCACCCACGACCTGCGCGTCGCCGCCCAGATCTGCGACCACGTGGCGGTCATGTCGCAGGGGCGCGTGGTGGAGTACGGCCCCGCGTCGCAGATTTTCGGCGCGCCGCGGCACGAGTACACCAAGGCCTTGTTCGAGGCGGCCCCCGGACGCGATTTCGCCTTCGGCGCAGCCTAGACCGTACACTAGCGCCGATGGATCGGCTCGAAGCGAGCGCTATTCGCGTCCCGGGCGCCGACGTGCGGGTCGTCGCGCGTTGCGCGTCCACCAATCTGACGCTGCTCGACGCGCGCCCGCAGCGGCCTGCGTTGCTTGCTGCAAACGTGCAATCTGCGGGCCGCGGCCGGCGCGGCCGGCGCTGGCACAGCCCGGCCGGCAGCGGCGTGCTGTTCTCGCTCGGCCTGACGCTCGTGCGCCCCGTGCGCGAGC
>DASTTC010000304.1:0-7043 GCA_035760345.1 Burkholderiales bacterium
TGCTCCAGATAGCGCATGAAGCGCGCCTGGTAGATGGCGTTGAGCGGCCCCAGGCCCATCGAGCCCGTCGGGAACTGCCAGAACTTGGGCATCAGCCAGGGATGCGGGTACGACGACAGTCCCGCACCGCCGGTCTCGCGCCGATAGCTGTCGAGCTGCGCCTCGGTCAGGCGCCCTTCGAGGTAGGCGCGCGCGTACACGCCCGGCGCCGAATGCGGCTGGAAGTAAACGAGGTCCGCGCCGCCCGGCGCCTCATGGCCGCGAAAAAAATGATTGAACCCGACCTCGAACAGGTCCGCGGCGGACGCAAAGCTCGCGATATGCCCGCCCAGCTCGGCGTGCGCGCGGTTGGCGCGCACCACCATGGCGAGCGCGTTCCAGCGGATGATCGAGGCGATGCGCTGCTCGATGGTGAAGTCGCCCGGGAAGGGCGGCTGCTCGTGCGGCCAGATCGTGTTGCAGTACGGCGTGTTGAAGCGCGCCCGCGTTTGCACGTCGAGCGCGCCGGCGTGCTCGGTGAGCCGCCCCATCACATAGCGCGCGCGGTCCTTGCCGGTGCTGGCGACCAGCGCATCGAGCGCGTCCAGCCACTCGCGCGTTTCGGCGGGGTCGGCGTCGAGGGAGTCCCCCGCGACCAGCTTGGCGATGTCGGAGACGTTGGTCATTGCGGCGCCTCGAGTCTAATGCGGCGAGGTGTTTCGCGTGGAGGCATCATAAGTGCTTCAGCCGTCAGCGATTTTACGCTCCTTTGCATCCATCGATGATTTGCCGGATCCGTCACCGACGCGGCATAGTTCACGTGTTTTTTTGGCCCATGAAACTGCCTGGCTGCACGCAGGGATTTTGGCACGCGGCTCAAGGTTTCTGACACACACCGCGGAGGTCCCCTGCCCATAATGCACTCGCGTCTCGTAGACGCCATTTGAAACGGACAAGCCAACATGTTCAAGCGTTTCGTCGTTTCCGGCACGAAGAAGGACAACATCCTTACGGGCACCGACCGCCTGGACATTATGTTTGGCAAGAACGGTGACGACGTCCTTGAGGGCCGCGGCGGCTGGGACGTCCTCTTCGGCGGCAAGGGCAACGACCAGCTCTTCGGCGAAGGCGGCAACGACAAGCTCTTCGGCGGCAAGGGCAATGATTCTCTGGACGGCGGCGCTGGCAGCGATTACCTCTTCGGTGGCAAAGGTGATGACACGTTCAACTTCACCTTGTCGGAGAACAGCGGGGCGAAGGACTACTACAACGGTGGCAAGGGCTTCGACACGCTGCAGCTCACGCTGACCAGCGCCGAGCTTAAGCAGGAGTCCGTGCAGAAGGACATCGCCGATTTCGAGGCGTTCCTTGCGCGCAAGGGGAACGGCGACGACGGCAACGCCTTCCAGTTCAAGAGCTTCGACCTCAACGTGCGCAACTTCCAGGACCTGAAAATCGTGGAGGTCGGCGGTGGCAATACCGAGCCCGTTGCGAACCCGGATCTTGGGGTGCTGGTCAGCGAGGACGCTGTCGCTCTCGCGATCGATGTGCTCGCCAACGATACCGATGCTGACGGGGACACTCTCTCGCTGGTCACCGCGGTAGTTGTAGCGGACGGCCTGGGCACGGCCGCGGCCGTAGGCACTCAGGTGGTCTATAACCCGGGCGACGCCTACCAGTTCCTTGGGGCGGGCGCGTCCGCAAACGTGAAGATCGACTATACGATCTCCGATGAGCACGGCGCCACGGCTTCGTCTTTCGTGGATGTTCTGGTAACAGGAGTGAACGACGCCCCGGTGGCAGTGGACGATGATTTCGACGGGCTGAGCGCCACCAAGTTCGTTAGCCCGATCAAGATCGCGGTGGTGGGTGGCGCAAGCAGTTCCTATACCCTGGCCAGAGACCAACTCAACGATTCAACGGTCTTCGATTTCAGCGCTACCGCAATCGCCTACACGAACGAGAGAGATTGGGCAGACCTCAACGTCGACAACTACGATGTCGTGGTGCTCGGCGAGAGCGGGTTTTTCGACTACATGGGTGAGACGGGATCTCTTTTCACCGCACTAAACACCTTTGTCGGCGCGGGCGGCGGCGTGGTCACTACGGGACTTTTCGCCTTCGCCCTGAGCAACGGCGCCTTGTCGGCTCCGGTTAGAGCGCTCGCCGACAGCATCACGCCAATTGCGCCCGGTTGGACCAACGATGACTTGGGCTTCTTGAATACCCCTATAACCGTGTCCGACCTGAATCACGAGATTGTGCGCGGTGTGGCCAATGCGAACGACGTATACCTGTCCAATGCCTTGATCCACGAGTTCGCCCCGAATCTCGACGCGGGCGCAAGTGAACTGGCGACGGGCATATCTATGACCGGCGCAGAAGTGACCGCGATTGCCTACGACGTCGAGGTTGGACGAGTCGACGGCGACGCACAGATGCCGGGGGGCAACACCGCCTACCTGGGCGCGGCATACCTCGGCAGCGGAGTCAGCGGTGTCCGCGAGGGTGTATCCGACCAGATCTTCGAGCAAGCCATCGCCTGGGCAGCCGGCGCCCGCGGTACCGCGACGGTGAACATTAATCCAGCGGATCTCCTCGAGAACGACAGTGATCCCGACAGCGCCTTTGCCATTAGTGCCCTCTCGTCGACTGGCCTATACGGCGCTGTATCATTCGACGAAAACGGTAACATTGTCTACGCGCTTGGAGAAGCCGGTCTACAGAAGTTCTTGGACGACGGATCCATCACCGACAGTTTCGAATACACCATAGGCGATGGGAATCTCTTCGACACCGCGAGCGTGAGCCTCACGATCGACAACTTGCTCTAATCCAAACCCTACATCGGCTCCCGCATCCCGCGCCGCAGATACGCCGTCACCGGCGCGAGCATGTAGTCGAACGCCGTACGGCTATCCGTACGGATGTACACCTCCGCCGGCATCCCGGCCTGCATGCGCAGGTTGCCCGCATCCACCAGCGCGCCCGCGCTCACATCCACGTTCACCACGTAATACGGCGCCCCCGACTGGGGGTCCACCATGCGGTCGGCGGACACGTAATTCACGCTGCCTGCAACCAAGGGCGTACTGCGCGTCTGGTACGCCGTGAGCCGCACCTCGGCCTCGGAGCCGGCGCGCACGTGGTTGATGTCCTCGGGCCGGATGCGCGCCTCGACGACAAGCGTCTTGTCCTCGGGCACGATCTCCATCAGCACCTCGCGCGGCCCGACCACCGACCCCGGCGAAAAGACGCGCATGCCCACGACCTCGCCCGCGATCGGCGCGGCGATGCGCTGCCGGTCGGAAGCGTCCTTCGACGGACGCAGCCGCTCTTCGAGATCGAACAAGCGCGTGCTCGCCTCCTTCAACTCGTCGGCGGCGCTCTGCACGTAGCTGTTGCGCTGCGCCAGCACGCGCAGCTCCAGCTCGGAGGCACGCTGGCGCGTCTTGGCGAGCTCCGCACGGTGCTCCTCCCAGCGCGCCTCGTAGTCGGCGACCGCGCGCTCCAGGCTCATGAGCCGGGTCTTCTGCACGAAGCCTTGCTTCAACAGCGCCTGGTTCACCGCCAGCTCTTCCTTCTGCGACTTCAGTGCGCGCTCCTCGGCGGCGATCTGCCCGGCGAGCGCCTGCGCCTCGTCCACGGTATGGCGGATCTGCTTGCGCAGCACCGCGATCTGGGTGTCCAGCGCCTCGCGCCGCGCCCGGAACAGCGCCGTCTCGCGCTGCAGCAGCTCGGCCACCTTGGGCTCGCCGCGGCGCGCGGCGAGCTCCGGCGGAAACCTGACGTCGGGCAGCACGGCGCGCTCCGCCTCGAGCCGCGCCGCCTTGGCGCGCTCGCCGTCGTGCTGGGTGCGCAGCAGGTCGAGCGTCGCGTCCAGGCGCACGTCGTCGATCACCACCAGGACCTGGCCCTGGCGCACCTGCTCGCCGTCGCGCACCAGGACCTGCTTGATGATGCCGCCTTCCTGGTGCTGCACGACCTTGCGGTTCATGTCCACCTTGACGAAGCCGGGCGCGATGATCGCGCCGGACAGCGGCGCCAGCACGAGCCACGCACCCAGCGCGAGGGCGCCGAGCGCGACCACGGCGACGCCGCCGCGCGCGATGCGCGACAGATCGCCGGTCTCCACACGCACGGCGCTCATGCCGCACCCCGCACCTGGGGCATGCTGCGCGTCACGCGCGCGATCACCTCGGCGCGCGGCCCGAACATCTCGGCGACGCCGTCCTTCAGCACGAGCAGCATGTCGACGCCGGCAAGCAGCGACGGCCGGTGCGCGACGACGACGACCGTCACCGCGGACTGCCTGAGGTCGTTCAGGGTGCGCACGAGCGCCTCTTCGCCCTCGGCGTCGAGGTTGGCGTTCGGCTCGTCGAGCACCATCAGACGGGGATCGCCGTACAGCGCGCGCGCCAACGCCACGCGCTGCCGCTGCCCCGGGGAAAGGGTGGCGCCCGCTTCGCCGACCTCGGTATCGTAGGCGCGCGGCAGGCGCAGGATCATGTCGTGCGCGTGCGCCCGCTGCGCGGCACGTATCACGGCGGCGGCATCGGGCTCACCGAGGCGGGCAATGTTCGCCGCCACGGTGCCGGAGAACAGCCCCACCGCCTGCGGCACGTAACCCACATAGGGCCCGAGCTGTTCGCGCGGCCAGGTCGCCACGTCGGCTCCGTCCAGCCGTACCGCGCCCGCCGCGGGCTTCCACACGCCCACGACGAGCCGCGCGAGCGTGGACTTGCCCGCCGCTGTCGGGCCAATCACGCCCAGGGACGCGCCCGCCTTGAGATTGAACGACACGCCGCGCAAGGCCGGGCGCTCTGCGCCCGCAAAGCCGTACACGACGCGCTCTACTGCCAGCTCGCCGCGCGGTGCGGGCAGGGGCGTGCCCTCCTGCACCGGCGGCGTGGCGGCGAAAAGCCTGTTCAACCTCTGCCAAGCGGCTCGCACTTCGACGAGGTGACGCCAGCCGGCCACCAGCGTCTCGACCGGCGCCAGTGCGCGCCCGAGGATGATGGTGGAAGCGATCATCACGCCCGCCGACAGGTGCTGTGCGATCACCAGGTAGGCGCCCGTGCCGAGCATCGCCATCTGGATGAACTGGCGCGTGAACTTGGTGAGCCCGGCGAACGTCGCGCCCAGGCCGCTCGCCTGCGCCTGCTCGCCGAGCGCGGCTTCGTTCAGCGTCTGCCAGCGCCGTGTCACGGCGCTCTGCATGCCGAGTGCGCTCACCGTCTCCGCGCTGGCGGCCGCCGCGTCGACGAAGCGTCCGGCGCGACGGCCGGCGGCGAGCACGTGCTCGAGCGGCGCACGCGTCAAACGCTCGTTCAGCACTGCGAGGGCGAGCATCAGCACGGCGCCCGCCACCGCCACCGCGCCCAGCACGGGATGAAACAGGTAGATGAGCGCGAGGAACAGCGGCAGCCAGGGCGCGTCGAACAGCGCGATGACACCGGCGCCGACGAGGAAATTGCGCAACGCAGCCACGTCCCGCAGGCCGTTCAGGTACTCGGCCCCGGACAGGCGCGAGGTCTGCGCAAGCAACCGCTCGAGCACCTGCGGACCGAGCCGGCGGTCGAGCACCATGCCGCAGGCGGCGAGCAGCCGCGCGCGCACCACGTCGAGCGCCGCCATAATGGCGAGCGCGAGGAGCGCGGCCACCGAAAGCATCACCAGCGTCTCTTCGCTGCGGCTGGAGAGCACACGGTCGAACACCTGCAGCATGTAGATCGCCGGCACCAGCAGCAAGGCGTTGATCGCCAGGCTGAACAAACCCGCATAGATGAAGTAGCGCCGGATGCCGCCGACCAGATCGCGCACTGTGCCTCCTGCGTCGCGCGCGGGCATTATAGCGAGACCCTCACGCCGGGGCTTTCGGCGCCTTGACGATCTGCGTCTGCGTCACCAGCGCTACCAGCTTGCCGTCTGCGCCGGTGACGCGCGTCTGCCAGACCTGCGTCGTGCGGCCCTTGTGCACCGGCGTCGCTTCGCCCGTGACCACCGAGCCCTCGGCCGCGCCGCCGATGAAGTTGGTCTTCGACTCGATGGTCGCGGTGCTCGCGCCCTGCGGCATGTTCACGATGGTGCCGATGGCGCCGAGCGTGTCGGCGAAGGCCATGATCGAGCCGCCGTGCAGAATCTTCCCGCCCGTGCACAGCGCGGGGCGCACCACGAGCGTGGCGCGCACCCGGTCCTGCGTCACCTCGGCGAGCTCGATGCCGAGCAACTCGGGCAGCAGGCCCTTGAGCTTGTCCTGGATCGTCTGCTTCAGGTCCATGGCGGGTATCCTCTGGCCGGGATTCTGCCATGCGCACGCTCGCGTCGACGCTCTTAATTGTCATGCTCGCCGGATGCGCGGCGCCCCCTGCCTTGCGGGTGATCGACAACGTCTTGTCTCACGAAGGTGCGACGCCGCCCTCCCCGCCCCTCGTGCGCGAGCTGCTCGCGCGTCCGCTCGAAGCGCTGGAGGCGCGAGCGATCTTCGCGCGCAGCGTGCCCGAGCCGCTTTCGCGCCTCGCCCGAGCGCCTCGCGCCGAGCTCGAACCCGCGATCGAGCGCTTCCTCGACGAGTTGGCGCAGGCGCAGCGCGCGCTGCGTGCAGCCGTACCGTCGGTCCCGGCGCTCGAGGCCCGCTTGCCGCCGCCCGCGCTGCAGCGCGAGTTCAAGGCTCAACCCGACCCCGCGCCCTTGCTCGAAGCGATCGAGCGTTTCCTGCGCCAGCGCATCGTATTTCCCGCGCAAGGCGCGCGCTACGCGCGCGGCGACATCCGCGTGATCCTCGGCACGCCGGGCGACGACGTGCATGAGCTCGCGCCCCTGCGCGACGGCGCGGTGCGCGTGCTCATCGACCCCGGCGGCAACGACCGCTACCGCGGCCCGGACGTCGTGCTGCACGGGCTCGCCGCGATCGTCGACCTGGGAGGCGACGATCATTACCAATCGGACGGGCCGGCCTGGGGCAGCGCCGTCGCCGGCGTTTCGCTGCTGCTGGACGTCGAGGGCAACGATACCTACGAGGCGACGGACTTCTCCATCGGCGCGGCGCTCGGCGGGCTGGGTGC
>DASTTC010000305.1:0-3649 GCA_035760345.1 Burkholderiales bacterium
TGCGGCATCTGCACCGCCACCTGCCCGGCGGCGCATTACTACGATTTCTCGCCGCGCGAGATCGTGCAGCTGCTGTGGACCGAGAACCTCGAGGGCATCTACGACGCGATGCAGGAGAAGATCTGGGCCTGCGCCCAGTGCTACACCTGCGCCGCGCGCTGCCCGTTCGGCAATTCCCCGGGCGGCCTCATCATGCTGATGCGTGAGACCGCGATCAAGCACCAGATGGAGTCGGCGAAGAACGTGCTGCGGCCCTTCAGCCGCGTGATGCTGAAGCTGATCTCCACCGGCAACCAGCTCTCGCCGGACATGATCAACAAGGACCACTTCGCCGACTGGGGACCGAACGTCTCCAAGGTGGACGCGCCGCTCAAGCTCCTGCGCAAGGCGATCCCGATGCCGACGCTGAACACGACGGCCACCGCCTGGGAAGTGAACCTGAAGACCTCGGTCGAGCTCTACACCATCTGGGAGATGACCGGGGTGCTGAAGCAGCTCGAAGGCATCGACGAGAACCTGTTCGACGTCATCACCGACATCATGGACGAGAAGCGCGAGGACTGGAAAGACTTCCTCGCGGGCCAGGAGGCAGACAATGACTGAACGATTTACCGGACATGGCGCCGAGTGGCGCGATGCCAACCTCACGCCAACCGAGGCGAAGATCGCCACCTCATGGGTGGAGATGAAGGTGGACAAGCGCTCCCTGCTCACGCAGAAGGACCGCGTCGAGGACGTGCGCGACGCGATGTGGGACCTGGAGCGCGACGGCGAGATCGTGGTGCACCGCGTCTGCGACGAACACCAGCCGGTGATGGTGAAGACGCTGTACGGCTGGGACAAGAAGATCCCGACGCAGCGCCTCTGGCACCACAAGTCCTGCGGCCAGTGCGGCAACATCCCGGGCTACCCGGCGTCGCTGCTGTGGTTGATGAACAAGATGGACGTCGAGTACCTCGACGAGACCGACCAGACCTCCTGCACCGCATGGAACTACCACGGCTCGGGCATCGGGAATCTCGAGAGCCTCGCCGCGGTGTTCCTGCGCAACTTCCACCAGGCCTACGTGGCCGCGAAGGCGCAGGGGCTGCCGGAGTCCTACTACTACCCGCTCGTGCACTGCGGCACCTCCTTCGGCAACTATAAGGAGGTGCGCGGTTACCTCATCCGCTCGGCCAAGCTGCGCGAGAGCGTGAAGAAGATCCTCGGGCGGCTCGGGCGCCTGGTGGACGGCAAACTGCTGATCCCGGAGGAGGTGGTGCACTACTCCGAGTGGCTGCACGTGATGCGCGAGCGGATCGCGGCGATGCAGGAGATCGACTGCAGCCAGGTGCGCGCCACCATCCACCCGGCCTGCCACGTCTACAAGATGGTGCCCGAGGACGCGATCTACGACGACGCGATCATGGGCGGCAACCGCCTCGCCGTATCCACCGGCCTCATGCAGTCGCTCGGCGCGCAGGTCATCGACTATTCCACCTGGTACGACTGCTGCGGCTTCGGCTTCCGCCACATCATCTCGGAGCGCGAGTTCACGCGCTCGTTCGCCATCGACCGCAAGATCCGCGTCGCGGTCGAGGAGGCGCACGCCGACGTCATGATCGGCCACGACACCGGCTGCATCACCACGCTGGACAAGAACCAGTGGATCAGCAAGTCGGGCGCGCGGCCCGTGGAGCTGGCGGTGCTCGCCGACTGCCAGTTCGCGGCGCTCGCCTGCGGCGCACACCCGTACAAGATCGTGCAGTCGCACTGGCACGCCTCGCCCACGGAAACGCTGATGGAGAAGATGGGCATCGACTGGCGGCTGAAGAAGGTGGAGTTCGAGGCGTACCTCGAGCGGATCAAGACCGGTGCCCAGGACAATCTCTACGACCCGCGCCGCATGATCACGTCGGGACCGGGCTACATTCCCATCAAGGCCGCGCCATGAGCAAGCCCGTCCTGGTGCTGGGCGCCGGCCCTGCGGGCCTTGCCGCCGCGCACGCCCTGGCGAGCGTCGGGCAGCGCGCGGTGCTCGTCGACAAGGAGTCCAAGCTCGGCGGCGCGCCGATCCTTTCCGGCTACGCCAGGCTCGTGCCCTCGGGCGAATGGGCGAAGGACGCGATCGGCGGCATGGTGAAGCGCGTCGAAAGCGATTCCCAGGTGACCGTGAAGACGGGTTCCAGGGTCGAGAAGTTCGAAGGCGAGCCGGGGAGCTTCAGGGCAACCCTGTCGGATGGCTCGAGCCTCGAGGCCGGCGCGGCGATCCTGTGCACCGGCTTCACGCATTTCGACTCGGTGAACAAGCCCGAGTGGGGCTTCGGCACGTTTCCCGACGTGGTCACCACCACGCAGGTCGAGCAGATGATCTCCTCCGGCAAGGGCGTGCGCTGCCCCTCCGACGGCAGGAAGCCGCAGCGCGTTGCGATCCTGCTGTGCGTCGGCTCGCGCGACCGCCAGATCGGGCGCGAGTGGTGCTCGAAAATCTGCTGCACGGTGTCCTGCAACATCGCGATGGAGATCCGCGAGGAGCTGCCCGACTGCCACGTGTATATCTACTACATGGATATCCGCACCTACGGGCTGAACGAGAGCTACTACTGGAAGAGCCAGGAGGAGTTCAAGGTCAAGTACATCAAGGCGCGCATCGCGGAAGTCACCTCCGATGGCCACAAGCTCATCGTCAAGGGCGAGGACACGCTGGTGAAGCGCCCGATCACCATCCCGTTCGACATGGTGGTGCACGCCATCGGCATGGACCCGAACGTGGACAACAAGTCGATCGCCGGCGTCTTCGGCGTAAACCTGCAGGAGCACGGCCACATCGCCAAGGGCAGCTACGGCGCCACGGGCGAGACCTCGCGCGCGGGCGTGTTCGTCGCCGGCGCGGCCACCGGGCCGGAGACCATCGACGACTCGATCGCGCAGGGCAACGCCGCGGCCATGTCGGCCTTTGCGCTCGTCAACCGAAAGGACGCCGTTGCAGCTTGAGCTATCCGGCCCGAAGCTGCGCCTCGCCTTCGAGGGCCTGGTGGCGCGCGCCGAGGACGAGGGCGGGGTGGAAGCCTACGTCGAGGCGCTGAAGGCGAAATCCACGCTGTTTCGCGAAGCGCTGCCGGACCTCGAGCCGAAGTCATTGCGCACGCTCTGCGCGCACATGGCGACCGTGCGCCGGCGCATCGGCAGCTACGCGACGGCGGATCGCTTCGCCGAGATGCACGAGCGCATCGAGCTGCTGGTCGCCGGATGCGAGGACACGTCGAGCGCCGATGCGCGCATTGCGCGATTCTGCGCCGCGTTTCCGCAGGACCGCGACCACCGCTGGGTGCGCGACCTCGCCGTGGAGATCCTGCACCACGTCGACCCCGAGCGCTACCCGCTCATGCAGCGCTGGGTGTGGGACGCGCGCACCAACACCGGCGTGATCCGCGAGATCTGGCACGGCGAGGACGTGGACGCGAAGACGCTGGACGTGCCTGACGGCTACGCGACGTTCCTCGCCTTGCGCGAGGACCTGGCGGGCTATCTCACGCAGAACGGCGTGTTCCGCGACGTGCTGTGGTACGTGGATGTGCTCACGGCGCAGGTGTACGCCGACTACATCGGCGAGCGCGGCGGCATGTACCTGCGCACCGACTTCGCCACGCCCGAGGACCCGATGCTGCAC